>JAWKQB010000004.1 GCA_041390365.1 Syntrophotaleaceae bacterium
TCCTCCAGGAGGTCGTCCGGGCGCTGCGGGCCTGCGGAGCCAAGGTGGACGACCGTTGCGGCATCCATGTCCACGTCGACGCGACAGCCTTTGACGGCCGGACCCTCGGCAACCTCGCCAAGATCGTCTACAAACAGGAAGCGCTCATCCTCACCGCCCTGGGTGTTAACGAGACCCGCCGCCGCAACTACAGCAAACCGGTGAGCGACGATCTCATCGCGCAGATCGAGCGCCGCCGTCCCAGGACCAGGGACCAGCTCAACCACATTTGGTACGGCTACCACAACCGGCAGCCCCAGCACTACGACAGCACCCGCTACCACGGCGTGAACCTGCACAACGTCTGGTACCGCGGCACGGTCGAGTTCCGCTGGTTCGAGGGGACGCTCCACGCGGGAAAGGTGAAAGCCTACGTCCAACTGGTCCTGGCCGTGGCGGCCAAGGCGCTGAACGGCCGGGCCGCATCGAGCCGCAAGAGGTCCTTCGACCCGCAGAGCGCCCGGTACGACTTCCGGGTCTTCCTGCTCCACCTGGGGCTCATCGGTGATGAGTTCAAGACCGCGCGCAAGCATCTGATCGCCGCCCTGCCGGGGGACTCGGCATTCAAACGCGGCAGGGTGAAACCAAATGAACAACCCGCCGACAAGGCGGAACCCTTCACGGAGGCCGGGCCCGACAATCCGGCAGGACAGCCGGATTGGACGCGCCAAGGGCGCGCCCGAAGGGCGAGGGCCATGGATGGCCCGAGTCAAACCCGGCCTCCGGCGTTTTCGGGGGACGAGACCGGCGGGACGCAAGGAGGTGCGTCATGAGAGTGCTGATCCGAAACATCGCCATCGACGGGCGGCCGCTTGAAGGTGACGGCGAGGTCTTCACCGGGGCGACGGTGACCGACGTGGTCCTGGCCATGAAAGGAGCCACTCTCTTTTCCGACCAGCGGGACCTCGAGGATTACATCGACATGGTCCTGCGCAACGCCAAGATGCTGTCCGGCGTCGAGCTTACGGTCCGGGGCGATACGCCCGAGGAAAAGGCCGCATCCTTTTTAGATGCATTGATCAAACACGGCCTTGCCGAGGTGCAGGACGACAAACCCGCGCGGATACTGATTCCCGCCCTGGTCTGGCAGGGCATCGACGCGGTCCGACTCTCCGGGCAGACCAACATGCTCGACCGACCGGTCGTCGCCCGGCTGGCCGGGGAGCTCGGCTGGCCCGACGCCGCGCGCTGGATCGAGGAGCACCCGAAGGAATACGCCGAGGGCGTCTTCCGCGGGTTCATCGTCGATCCGCAGGGAGGGAAATCCTGATGTGCGGGCTCGCGGGAGTCATCTTCGGAAATAAGCGGCGGCGCGCCGAGGAGCGGGAGTATCTCGCCTGGCTCTTTACCCGCTTGCTTGTATTGAGCGAGGAGCGCGGGCCCCATGCCACCGGCGCGGCTTGGCTCGATATCGACGGATGCCACCGTCTCTTCAAACGCCCGGTGACGGCCGAGCGGTTTGTCACGGACAAGGCCTTCGCCGAACTCCTGGCCGGCATAAACAACCGCGCCACGCTTCTGCTCGGCCATACCCGGTGGCGCACCCGAGGGGACGAGCGGGTCAACAGCAACAACCACCCGATCCGCGCCGGGGAGGTGATCGGCACCCACAACGGCACCATTTACAACGCCGACTACCTGTTCCGGCGCTGGAAGATGCGGCGCTTCGCCGAGGTGGACAGCGAGATTCTGTTCCGCCTGGCCGCGAACGCCGCGCGGGACGGTGCTATGGATATCGAGCGGTTCAAAGCCCGGCTCCGACGCTGTCGGGGTCAGATCACCGCCGTCATCGCCTGCCGGACCGACCCGCAAACCGTCATCGTGCTCAAGGGCAACCGACCGCTGGAACTGCGCTGGCATCCCCGCCGCAAAGCGGTTCTCTACGCTTCGGACCCCGCATACCTCGACGCCGTGCTGGCGGAGGAAAAAGGCTGGCGTGAGATTGCGGTCCCGCCCATGAGCCTGGTGGTGTTCCGGCGCGAGGACCTGGCCGCGTACTCGATGGAGCCCTTCGAGTTCGTCGCCCAGGAGAGAAAGGGCGCGGAGCCATGACAGACACTCCAATGAACCTCATGAACCAGGCAATGAACCCAACAGAACCCTTGAAGCCGAACACAAACGGAATGCTGAGACTCTTCGTCTACGGCACACTGAAGCGCGGTTTCTGGAACCACGACCGATTCTGCCGGGGAGTCCTGGCGGTGGAGGACGCCGTCGTCCGCGGCCGCCTCTTCGAGACATCCTCCGGAATCCCCGTCCTGGAGGTCCCGGAGGAGGACATCCTTGCCGTCGGGACCACCAACCCGCTCGCCGACGTGGCCACACAAGCGCAGGTGACGGCCCGCATGTCCAATCCCGAGCCAACCCCCGACCGGCTCCCGAAGAAGGGCACAGGCGCGCCCTGGGGCCCCGTGTACGGGGAGCTTCTTGCCTTCGACGATCCCGAAACCCGCCTTCCGGCCATCGACCGGCTGGAGGGGTTTCACCCTGGCGGTCCCTGCCTCTACCGCCGCGTCCTGACTTCGGCGCAGGTCCACGGAATCGTGCTTCCGGCATGGCTCTATGTGGTGGGGGATCGCTGGACCGGGAGTTTCAGAGAGCTATCCGGTGGGGTCTGGCGCTGAAAACCCATAAAAGCACAAGCCCAAGTCAGAAGGATGGCGCGGTGAAATCCCAGAAAAGCGATATTTCACCGTTTGTCCTTGACTGAAGAGGGCCACTTGTGTATACTTTGGTCTGGTTTCGTTGGTGTTCGTAGGCATCTGACTGACCTGCCTGTCGTGACACTTTCGACACAGGCAGAACCTGTCTAAGAGGGACGAAATGACCGCTGAAGAACGATGGGTCGGGGTCGAGGATGTTGCCAAGCATCTCGGTGTCAACAAGGACTCCGTATATCGATGGATAGAGAAGATGGGGTTGCCGGCCCATCGTGTCGGACGGCTTTTCCGGTTCAAGATCTCGGAAGTCGACGATTGGGTACGTGCCGGCGGAGCGAGTGAGGCAGGCGACCCATCTGCTACGGAAAAGAAAACTGATGACTAAGCCACTTAACAAAACAAAACAGGCTGAGAGAGCTGCGGGAAAAGTCGAGGACGCCTCTCGAAGAAAGGGGACGATCACCCCACCGCTTTACAGCAGCAAGATTATTAAGGCGGGGGCTCTTCTTCCGGACACGAAAGCTCTTTTGTCTGCATGGGACCCAGCCCTGTCCGTCAGTGAGAACCTCCAGCGCGTGCGTCGTCAGAACCTCTTGGGAAAAACGTCGCGGTCCCGTGCAGAGGATATCTTGGCGATTTTCCGGCAACGGTATCTGGTTGAAGAGCCGGTTGCTCGGGCTCTAGCGACTATTGTGAGCCGTCAGTCCAACGGCAACACCCTTGACCGGATTCTGTATTTCCATGCAGTGCGCGCTGACTCGCTCTTGCGCGATGTGGTAATTGAGCTGCTGGTGCCGCATTGGTCACGGGGCGTCATGGAGATTGATGTCCGGGAGATTGAATTGGCGCTGCGAAAATGGGTTGAAGAGGGAAAAACTTCAGGTCCTTGGGGGGATTCCACTGTACGACGCGTCACGCAAGGCGTGCTCTCAACGCTCCGTGATTTTGGCGTCCTTCAGGGAGCGGTCAATAAACGCATTGCCCCAGCCTACCTGTCCGTCCAAGCCTTCGCGTACATCGCGTTTTACCTGAAGCAACACCAACCATCGGGAGCCAAACTGCTTGATCTTGTCGATTGGAAACTGTTCTTCCTACCCCGCGAGGGAGTGGAGCGGTTCTTTCTGGAAGCGCATCAGCATGGACTGCTTGAATACCACGTTGCGGGCAGTGTCACTCGCCTGAGCTTTCCCGTAGAAACCCTTGAGGAGTATGCAAATGTCCTCACTCAATAATCGAATTGAACTCCTCGAGAACGACCTGAAGGCGAATCCTCCTCGGATCAGCGTCTACCATGATCTGCCATTCGCCATTTTTCGCTATGACCCGGAGGAAGAGTGGACGATTCGGCGGGAAGCACGATTGCTGGCAACGCGGCTGGAAGAAGCGGGCAGAAAAACATGCATCGTCCACATGTCTGACCTCTTATGGAAGGCAATTCAGGAAAGCGAAGGAATTGATGCGGTAGTCGAGCTTGAGAATGAGCGAGGCTTTCTTGAAGCCCAGGAGCAGATGACCACGTACTTGTCCGACCGTGACTGGCGGCCTTTGGCCGGTCTTCTGACAGAGCATCTTCAATCCCTGGATGCTGCAACTCAGGTGGTCTTCTTGATGCGGGCGGCGGCAATGGCACCCGGTATCTATCACATGTCCAAGTTGCTCGATCAGATGCAGGGCAAAACATCATTGACCACGATCCTTTTCTATCCCGGTTCTATCGAAGGGACAACAGGCTTGAGGTTCATGGCCCTTAAAGACCGTGATGCATTAGGAAACTACCGGGTGAAAATTTATGGATAGGACTCAAGGAGAGCACATGAAAACGATTGGCAACCTCCTGTCGCGGGATTTGAGTCGGAAGATCGAAGAGATCATCCAGGTCGATCAAACCGACGAGCAGTCCGTGTATTCGGAAATCACCGAGTACATTGCCACGGACAGCATTCGCGATCAGTACGCGGCTCTCCTAAAAGCCGTTGCAGAGGCCCCGACGGAACCCCATGAAAGCGTCGGCGTCTGGGTTTCCGGTTTTTTCGGCTCAGGCAAGAGCTCATTCGCAAAGAATTTCGGGTATGCGTTGGAGAACAGAAAGGTCCTTGGACAGGATTTCTCGGCCCTGTTCAAACAGCAGATCCGTGATGAGCAGGTCCGTAATCTGCTTGACCTTATCAATACCCGCTTTCCCACCGAGGTCATCCTTTTCGACATCGCCAAGGAGCAGGACACTCGCCGCGTCACACAACGCATCGCCGAGTTTATCTACACCGCCCTGCTCAGAGAGCTCGACTACGCTGAAGATTTCGATATCGCAGAACTTGAGATCGAACTCGAAGCGGAGGGCAAACTGGAACAGTTCATCGCCAAATGCAAACAAATCCACAGTCAGGAGTGGCGTATCGTCCGCAAAGGCGCACAACGGCTATCGCGGGCAAGCGCTGTTCTTCACGCCCTTGATCCAGTGACCTATCCAGCCGCCGATTCATGGGCGCATACCCAACGCAGTCGTGATGCGGCAATCAGCGTGAGCAAGGTTGTACACCGCACGTTCGAACTCTTTGGCCGCAGGCGTCCTGGGAAGGCGCTGGTTCTGGTTATCGATGAGGTCGGCCAACATGTCGCCCGCAGCGGCGACAAGATCGAAGACTTACGGGCCACCATCGAGGAATTCGGGAAAGTCGGCAGGAATCTGCTGAAAGCAAGAAAGATACCGGCACCGTGCTGGATCGTCGTAACCTCCCAGGAGAAACTCGACGAGGTGGTGGCCGCCATTGACTCCAAGCGGGTTGAACTGGCGAAGCTTCAGGACCGATTCCGTCATCGAGTTGATCTCGCGCCATCAGACATTCGCGAGGTGGCCACGCGGCGCGTCCTGGCCAAGAAAGACGACGCCCTGCCGATTCTCCGGAAGCTTTATAGTGCGAACCAAGGGGCACTGAACGCCGCATTGCGACTTGAACGCACCTCACGTCGAACGGCTGTCAGTGAAGATGATTTCGTCCAGTTCTATCCGTACCCGCCGCACTACATCGACATCGGCATCAGCATCATGTCGGGAATTCGGCTTCAGCCCGGAGCGCCCAGGCACTTCGGAGGAAGCAACCGGACGATCATCAAGCAGGCTTACGAGATGCTTGTATCCAACCGGACGAGGCTCGCCGATTGTCCAATTGGCACCCTGGTAACGTTGGATCGCGTCTATGAGCTTGTTGAAGGCAACCTTTCGAACGAGCGCCGCACAGACATTCATGAAATCAGCGAGCGATTCAAAGGCGACCCGGACAAGCAATGGACGCTTCGGGTTGCCAAGGTGATTTGTCTTCTGGAATTCGTCCGCGACCTGCCTCGAACGGAGGCGAACATCGCCGCCTTCTTGATCGATAAGGTCGGCGACCCGACACCGGTCGCCCAGGTCGAGGCAGCCATCAAGAAACTCTACGATGCGCAGTTTATCCGCAACACCGAGGATGGCTGGAAGCTCCAGACCGCCCAGGAAAAGAACTGGGAGACCGAGAAAAAGGCCCTCGATCCCAAACCCCGTGATCGGAATGAAATCGTCCGAAACGCTCTGCGCTCCATCTTTGGCGAACCCGCCCTCCGGACATACCGGCACAAGGATTACCGCACCTTCCGCATCGGGATTAGCGTGGACGGTATATCCGTCGGGGATGAAGGCGATATCAAGGTGTCCCTGGCTATGGCTGAGGATGATAGCGAGCTGTCCAACCGGATCAACGAGATTCGAGACGAAAGCCGGCAGAAGGCCCACGAAAACGACCTCTACTGGGTATTCTCCCTTGCGCCGGAGATTGACGAACTGGTGGCCCAGCTCTTTGCGTCCAGGAAGATGGTTGAAAAATACGACCAGCTTCGAGCCCAGAGCAAAATCACCCCGGACGAGGCCACCTGCCTCCAGGACGAGAAGAATTTCGTCCTGAATTACGAATCACGGCTTAGGGACAAGGTCACGGAAGCGATTGAGCGTGGGACAGGGATGTTTCGCGGCGTGGCGAGGGATGCATCGTCGCTCGGCAAGAACCTGGGTGAGATTATCAAGAAATTTCTGGAGCAGATCGTTCCCGACCTCTATCCCAAATTGGAAATGGGTTCGCGCCCGCTGCACGGGGATGAACCCGATGTTTTCCTGAAGGCCGCTGATCTAAAGGCCCTTCCTCAAGTGTTTTATGTCGGCGAACGCGGTCTGGGGCTGGTCACCAAGGAAGGTCCAAAGTACGTGCCGAACCCAAGCGCCGATGTGGCCAAAGAGGTCCGTGATTACCTCGTCAGCCAGCACGAGTATGGCAATAGGGACGCTTGCCTTGGCAAGGCTCTCGAGACTCGATTCAACGGCACGCCCTATGGATGGGAACGCGACGTGTTGCGTCTGGTCCTCGCTGTTCTTTTCCGTGCAGGCGTCATCGAGGTTTCCTTCGGCGGCCAGAAGTTCGATTCCTACACGGAACCGCGAAGCCGGGAACCCTTCGTCAATAACACGAAATTCAAGTCGGCGATATTCACCCCGATTAAACCGGTCGATCTCAAGACCCTTACGCAGGCGGTTCAGAGCTATGAGGGTCTAACCGGCAAGACCGTGGATGTGGAGAAAAACGCCATCGGGACGGCCGCAAAACAGTATGCCGAGGCAGAGACCAAGGAAGTCGTTCCCATTATCGCGGAGGCCAAAGCCCGTTATTTACCGGTGCTGGCCATCTTAGAGGAGTACCGGGAAGCACTGGCGAATATCGAGAACGGCTCCGCCGACGACTGCGTGAACCTTCTGGCCGGCGGTGCCGCCTCGCTCAAGGAGGGCCGTGAGCGAATCCGCAAGATCGCCGAATGTCTGAACGAAAAGGGGCTGGCGACCCTGCTGAGAGCGCGGCTGGCTGCCAACGAAATGTCCCGCGAGTTGGAGTCGGCAGTGGGCAGTGGGCAGTGGGCAGAAAAAGGCAAAGAGCTTCGTGAACTATTGCAGTCCGAGACCTTCTTTGAGTCCATGGCGCAGATCGAGAAGTGCGCGCAGGAAATCCTGACCGCGTATCGCGAACTCTATGAAAAGACCCATACCGAGCGAGCGGCTCAGTATCGCGATGCGGTCGAAAAGATCAAGGGACGGAAGGAATGGGAGCAGGTGCCTGAGTCCATGCGGGAACCGGTGCTTTCCCCGCTGGCATCACGCGGTTGCGCCGAGAGTGATTTCCCGGAGACGAGCCTTGCCTGCAACGCTTGCCGCGCCGGAGTAAGCCAGATGGAATCGGATATCGAGGCCCTTGGCGGCCTTTTTGCCAAGGTCGTTTCCGAAATCCAGCGGCTGACGACGCCGCCCGAGGTGAAAGTCGAACGCGTCCGGGTGTCCGAGTATTTCTCCGGATCATTTGAATCGGCGGACCAGGTCAAGAAGGCCGTGGCCCGCCTGCAGGACCATCTCCTGAAACTGCTCGATGAGGGCGTAAAGATCGTGGTGGAGTAATTCATGGACCAGACCATACGAAACAAGCTGCGAGGCGTCGTGACCCAGTGCCGAAAGCTGCTGGAGGACTCCACAGCCCAAGCTCTCCAGGGACGTTTCGGCATCTACGCGTCCCGCAAAAAGGGCGAGGTCCAAATTGAGGACGAGGCCCGCATGGCGCACCTCACCGAGGAGGACCGCGCCTGCCGCCAGGACCTACTGGACCATCTGGAGCACATCCAGGCCATCGGCTACAAGCCGAGCGAGGCGCTGGAACAGCTTGTCCGCGAGATCAGTTTCACCCATCTCAACCGCCTCTGTGCCTATAAGATGATGGAGTCCCGGGGCCTTATCCGCGAGGCCGTGAGCCGCGGGCTCAAATCCCAAGGCTTTTTCTTCTACCTCGCCGACCACCCGGAAGACGAAAAGCTCCATAACGGCGGCGGGCAAGAGACGGCATACCGGAACTTCCTCGACTGGCTGGGTGGAACGCTTTCGCAAGAAATCGGCGTTCTCTTTAATCCTAATGACCCGGCGAATCGCATCTACCCACCGCAAAGGGTGCTGGACGAGGTGTTGGCCCTGATCAACGATGGAGACCTCAAGGACATCTGGTCTCAAGACGAGACCATCGGTTGGGTTTACCAGTATTTCACGCCGAAAGAGTTGCGCGACAAGGCCCGCAAAGAAAGTCAGGCCCCGCGCAATTCTTATGAGCTTGCCTTCCGTAATCAGTTCTTCACCCCTCGGTATGTGGTGGAGTTCTTAACCGATAACACCCTCGGCCGCATCTGGTACGAGATGCGCAAGGGCAAGACCATCCTCAAAGACCGCTGCAAATACCTGGTGCGGCGTCCCATGGAGATATTCCTGAAGGATGGTGAGCTGCCTCCGGCGGAGTCAAAAGAGGCGCGTGAAGACCTTTCGCAGGAAGAACTGCTGAAGCAGCCAGTTTACATACCTCACCGGCCCAAGAAAGACCCGCGCGAGCTTAAGGTCCTCGACCCGGCCTGCGGCTCCGGGCATTTCCTCCTCTATTGCTTTGACCTGCTTCAAGTCATTTATGAAGAAGCCTACGACGATCCGGACTTAGGCGCGGCGCTAAGGAGGGATTACCCGGCGATTGAAGATCTCCGACGTGCTGTGCCCGCGCTGATCCTCAAGCACAACCTGCACGGCATTGACATTGATCTGCGGGCTACCCAGATCGCGGCGCTGGCCCTGTGGTTGCGCTGCCAGCGGGCGTATCAGGAATTGGGTCTGAAGAACGGGGAACGCCCAAAGATCACCCGCTCCAACATCGTCTGCGCTGAACCGATGCCGGGCGAGACGGACCTGCTGAAGGAATTCACCTCTACCCTGCAGCCCAAAGTGCTGGGCCAACTCGTCGAGGCGGTCTTCGAGAAGATGAAGCTCGCCGGCGAGGCGGGAAGCCTGCTCAAGATCGAGGAAGAGATTCGTGAGGCGGCAGGCAAAGCGAAATTCGAATTCATTCAGTGGAAGAAACACCAAGACAAAGCAAAGTGGTCGCTATTTCCAGAGTTGGTTAAGCGAGACCAACCTTCCATTTTTGACTTTGCTGATATGACGGATGAGGTGTTCCTTGATCGTGCCGAGGAGGAAATCGTCGAGGCCCTTCGCCGCTACGCCACACAGGCCGAAAACGGCCGCGGCTTCCGCCGCCGATTGTTCGCTGAGGATGCGGCCCGCGGCTTCGCCTTCATCGACCTCTGCCGCAAGCGCTACGACACGGTGCTGATGAATCCACCGTTTGGTGAGTGCGTACAAAGTGCCATCCAGCATGTCTCTCGAGTTGTGCCCCATTGGTGCAAGAATCTTGCTTCAGCATTTGTTGGTAGACTTATTTCTATGCTGAGTGTTGGCGCTAAAATAGGGACCGTAACTGATCGCACCATACTGATCAAGTCCAGCTATCAGGATTTCAGAACCCAGTATGCGCTTGGTTCATTGAATATTGGACCCATGGCGGACTTAGGATGGAATGTTCTCGATGCAAATGTGGAAGTTTCGGCTGTGGTGTTTTCTGAATCTTCAGAACTCAACGGAGAGCAGCTATTCATTGATTGTCGGGCTGCAGCGAACAAAGATAGTGAACTCGTTGCAGCTATAGTACCGACCAATATGGGCGGAGGTCACAAATGGCTTAGGTCAACATCCTTCTTACGATTACCAAATGCGTCCATCGCCCACGATATGCCGAGTTTCATTATTCGTTGGTTTAACTCCATTCCTGCCCTGAAGGATGGAGGTGCAAAAGCCCTACAAGGGCATGCGATTAAAATGGATTGGTATGGCCGCCTTCGGTGGGAAGTCGATCCATCCCTTATTGGTAATAACGCAACATGGTCAGCCATGTATAACGGCGGATCGTTTACGCGTTTCTACCTTCCTCTTATAGAAATTGTCAGATGGAATGGAGACGGCACTTTCCTAAAGAAGCATCCGTCGACACGATGGTCAAACGCTGAACGACAGCAGAAGCCGGGCATTGGGTACGGGAAGAGAGGCGATATTCTGGACGCACATCTTGTTCCTTCCGGTCATGTTTTCACAGTGGAAGGACTATTTGTCCTTCCAGATTCACTGTCGGATATTTGGTACTACCTTGGGATTCTGAATTCCCCACTTTGTTCGGTGATCTTGAACTTTTACTGCGGTCAACACAAGCACGCGGGCTATGTCGACCTTCTCCCAGTCCCCCGAATCAGCGATAACAGAACAGCAGGAGAAGTTATCGGCGATCTTGCGTATAAGGGCTGGGTGTCTAATAGAGAACTGGATAAATCCAATGAAGTGTCACCTGTATTCGTCCATCCGTGGGTTTCTATTGCAATGGATGTAAAAGACTTATTTCAGGAACTTGCCGAGTGTAGTTCAACAACACAACAAGAAATAGCCAGTTTAACGAGCCAGTTGGAGACTGCCGTCGAATCAGCCTACAAACTTGAAATCGGAGAACGCCACCAAATCAGTGAGTTGATCGAACGCGCGTCTTCTAATGCCGGATTATCTGATGAATCTGACAAAGAAGAAGAGGCCGATAGTACAGCGTCAATATCTCAAGTGGTGCATGGTGTGGTGTCGTATCTGCTTGGTTGTTCCGTAGGTCGATGGGATATCCGTTTCGCCACCGGCGAGCGGCAGTGCCCAGAACTCCCCGATCCCTTCGACCCGCTCCCTGTCTGTCCGCCAGGCATGCTCCAAGGTACGGACGGTTTACCCGCCAAGCCGGAGGATGTACCGTCCGATTATCCTATCCGGATCGACTGGGACGGCATCCTGGTGGATGACCCTGGGCATGAGGATGACATCATCCGTCGCGTTCAAGACGTGCTGGAGGTGATCTGGAAAGACCGCGCCGAGGCCATCGAACGGGAAGCCTGGGAAATCCTGGGCGTGCGGGAGCTGCGCGACTATTTCCGCAAGCCCGGCAACGGCGGCTTCTGGATGGACCACGTCAAGCGCTACTCCAAGAGCCGTCGAAAGGCTCCGATCTACTGGTACCTGCGCTCGGCCAGGGGCAACTATGGACTGTGGCTTTACTATCACCGCCTGGACAAGGACATTCTCTTCAAGGCGCTGCTCAATTATGTGGAGCCCAAGATACGCATGGAGGAGGACCGTCTGAAATCCTTGAGGGGTCGAAAAGAAGCTGCAGGAAGTTCCGGACGCGAGGCCAAGCAGATCGAAAAGGACATGGACCGCCAGGATCAGTTGGTCTCCGAGCTGCACGACTTTGCGGACAAGCTCCGCAGGGCCGCAAACCTCCATCTTGTCCCTGACCTCAATGACGGGGTGGTTCTCACCATCGCCCCGCTCTTTGAGCTGGTGCCATGGAAAGAGGCGAAGGAATACTGGGAAGACCTCGTCGCGGGCAAGTACGAATGGTCGAGCATCGGCAAACAAATGCGCGAGAAGGGGCTGGTGAACAAATGAGCCTCGGCATCGTAACAGAACATCTCATCAGTCTGATCGCCAAGCAGGTCAACGACAACGGCCTCGTGGTTTGGTACGACCCGGATGGCGCGTATGCGGCTGCTCTGCCGGCGCTGGACCTACCCGATACCGATGTGCTTCGCTACAAAGGCAGTTTTGTCCAGTTGCGCTGGGAAATAGACCAGAAGCATCTCATGGACGGCGAAGAGGCGCCCCGCATGGTGGTCTATGTGCCGATGGCTCAGGACCAGACCCATCACGCCCTCATCGAGTTGGAATCTGCTGGTGTGATCATGCAGCCCGGCCAGCAGCCCCCGGCGCGCAACACCCGACTGGCCGTTGTGGCCCGCAACGCCCTGAAAGGCGTTCTGGGCGAAGACACCGCTGCCCATGTGGAAAAGCAGACCGAAGCAGGAAAGTTGACCCTAGCCGACCTCGACGCCTTGGCCGACAAAGGCGGCGAGATTTCCAAGGGAGTGATTGCCCTTATCTTTGGCACCGGCAACCCGCAGGAGGTCGCCCTCTCTTTTCTCGACAATGATCGTCTCGATGAGAGCATTACCAAAAAGGACGCCAAAGGCGAACTTGTGGAACTTCTACGGCATAACCTCGGTTTCGACGCCCCTGATGGCGACGGGTTGGACGTCCTCCGCCAACGGCTGGCCCGGCACGTCTTGATGACCGATCTTATTTCAGGACTTGGCCAGACTGTACCGTCCAGTCTGGCCTCGGCTCCCGTCGCCACAGCGCCCGCTACCGCCACCGCATGCGTTGATCTGGCCCGGGCGTGGCGTTTACGCCGTGACCGGCGTGACAGCTACGTGGCCGCCGCGCTCAGGGTGGAACAGGAGTTCAACCTCGCCGCCTTGACGTTCGAGCCGGAGGCGATGACAAATGTCGAAACCTTCCCGGCTATTGAGAGGGCGCTGTTGAGACATGCAGAGAACCGGCTTCTGGAGAAAACAGACGGCGATATGTTGGTCCTGGCCGAGTCCCGCAAGGCTGGCTTTTGGTGCGATGCGGAACCGAAACTTCAGGCTCGGTGGGCGCTTGTTGCTTCCGCTGCCGAGGTACTACTGGAGGCTGAGCGCGTCGAGAAGGCGTTAAAAAAATCCCCGCAGTCGGTCACCGGGATGATCAAGGAATATACCGAAGGTGCGGAGCCCTGGTGTCTGCTGGATACTCAGCATCGTCACATGGAGAGCCGTTGGTACAACTTCGAGCCCCATGGCGACGACCACGACAGCATCGAGAAACTGGTGATCCAGGCCAGACGGCGTTACGTGGCGGTAGGCTCTGAGATCGCCCGGCAATTCCTGACGGAACTGCAGAAAAACGCCCCGGACAAGAGCGTTATGCGCCAGCGCGAGGTTTTCGAGAACCACGTCAAGCCGTTCCTCGCCGAGAAGAAGACCGCCTATGTGTGGGTGGATGCGCTTCGATTCGAAATGGGCCGGGAGCTGGCCCGCTTGCTCAGGGAAGATTTCGAGGTGGACCTCCATCCGGCCCTCGCCGCCGTGCCCACCGTGACCGAGATCGGCATGGCGGCGCTGCTGCCCGGCGCTCAGGGCGATGCAAAGGTCGTGACGGCAGGCAGCGGCAAACTGGCGCTGGAAATCAACGGGAGCCTCATTAAGGATCGCAAAGACCGGCTGACGCTTCTGAAGAAGCATGCGGGCGTGGATGTCTTTGACGCCAAGTTGGACAATCTCCTGCCCAAGCCCTCCAAGAAGGTTCGCGAAGGCATCGAAAACGCGCAGTTGATTCTTGTGACATCGCAAGAGATTGATGAACTCTGCGAGCAGGACAACATCACCCAGGCGCGCAGACAAATGGACGGTGTCCTGAACGACCTGCGGCGGGGCGTTCGAGTGCTCTTTGACATGGGTATCGAGCGCATCGTCCTGGCGGCTGACCATGGACATCTCTTCGCCGATGAACTGAGCGAAGACATGAAAGTGGACTCGCCGGGCGGCGAAACCGCGGACCTCCATCGCCGGGTTTGGGTGGGGCATGGGGGCAATGCGGGCGATGCATTCCTGCGTGCACCTCTCAGCGCGCTCGGCATGCAGGGCGACTTCGACTTGGCCACGCCCTGGACCTTCGCCTGCTTCAAGTGCAAGGGGGGTGCGAAAGCTTATTTCCATGGCGGGCTTTCGCCACAGGAATTGCTGGTGCCGGTCATGGTTCTACGTCCGTCTTGCAAACCATCCGCTGGTCCGCCGGTAGGTATCACCTGGACGCTCGTTCCGGGTAGTCAAAAACTTACGACCCGGTTCTTCTCTGTGCAACTAACAGGTGTGAACTCAGGACTGTTCGACATCGCACCGCCGAAAGTCCGTGTTGAACTGCGAGCGAAAGGAAAGATCGTGTCGCGTGCCGTCAGTGCGTCCTACGGTTTCGAAGAGGCCACAGGCGATGTGGCATTGCGCAACGATGCGAGCGATTCTAAGAGGATAGCACCCAATACGATCACTTTGATGATCACCGAGGAGCCGGACCAAAAGAGTGTTGGATTGTACTTGCTTGATGCCGCGACAGGAGCTGAATTGGCACGGCTGGAGAAAATCGAAGTGTCTATCGCAATGTAAGGGATGAACGATGCCAGAACTTGATCGCAAAGCAACCAGAGTTTTTGCCGGTAAGGTGGTTCGCAAGGACCTCGTCCGAAAGGTGAAGGTCGGGGCGAACGTTCCGGTCTTTGTCCTTGAGTATCTTCTCGGTAAGTACTGCGCCACCGATGACGCGGCGGCCATCGAGGCGGGGCTTCGCGTCGTGAACACCACGATCAGTTCCAACTTCGTCCGACCCGATGAGGCCAACAAGGCGCAGTCGATGGTCAAGGACAAGGGCAAGCACACGCTCATCGATAAGGTGAAGGTCCGCTATCTTTCGGACGACGACAAGTATTGGGCAGAGCTGCTTAACTTCGGCCACAAGTTCGTCCATGTGCCGGAGCACTTCTTGCGCGAATACGACCGGCTTCTCATGGGCGGCATCTGGGCCCAGATCGACATCCGGCACCAATACGACGAGGATGCCAAGGGCAAGCGGAGCCCCTTCTGGATTGACAGCATAAAACCTATTCAGATCGCATCGTTCGACTTGGCGGAATACCAGAACTGTCGTCGCGAGTTCTCTGCGGACGAATGGCTTGACCTGCTCCTGCGAACCATAGGTCTTGAACCGCAGAACTTCGACCGCCGGCTCAAGATGATGTTCCTCGTCCGGATGATCCCGCTCTGCGAACACAACTTCAACCTCGTGGAGCTGGGACCTCGAGGTACGGGCAAGAGTTACGCATATCAGGAGCTGTCACCATACACCATCCTCCTGACCGGCCCCACGACCGTCGCCAACCTCTTCTACAACATGGCGAGTGGAAAGATGGGGCTGGTGGGAATCTGGGACTCCATCGCCTTCGATGAGGTGGCCGATCTCCAGAAGATGCCGAAAGAGGTGGTCACGACACTCAAGACCTATTGTGAATCCGGCATGTTTGCCCGCGGGAAGGACGCTCTTACCGGTATGGCCTCCATAGCGATGTTCGGCAACACCAACCAGGCGGTCGACGTCATGGTGCGTTCCTCGCATTTGTTCATGCCGATGCCGGAGGTGATCCGCGAGGACATGGCCTTCCTTGATCGCCTCCATTTTTACATCCCCGGCTGGGAAGTTCCGAAGATGCGGGTCGAGTATTTTACCGACCATTATGGATTCGTGGTTGATTACCTTGCCGAGGCGCTCCGCGAGCTGCGAAAACATAACTTCACTGAAGCGATAGATAGGCATTTCTCGCTCGGCTCCCATCTTAATGCCAGAGACGTGAAAGCGGTTCGGAAGACGGTTTCAGGCCTGATCAAGTTGATTTACCCGCATGGTGAAATGAGCCGCGATGAGCTTGCGGAAATCACTGAGCTGGCCATCGAGGGTCGGCGACGTGTCAAGGAACAACTCAAGAAGCTCGGTTCCTTTGAGTATCACCAGACTTCGTTTTCATACATAGACAACGATACGCGCGAGGAGAGATTCGTCGGGGTTCCGGAACAGGGGGGGCGCGACATGATCGCGTCCGACCCGCTTGCCCCTGGGTCGGTGTACACCGCCTCCGTGGATGACCAAGGGAAGGTTGGTCTCTATCGCCTTGAGGTCGGCTGCTCTCCCGGTACCGGGAAACTCAAAATAGCCGGTGGCATCGATGGAACGATGCGCGAATCGATCCAGCGGGCCTTTGCCTATCTGGCAGCGCAGAAGGTCAAGATAGGGATTTCCCAGCAGGTGGATACGACGGATTTCCATGTTGAAGGCATAGACCTGCTCAGTAATCACGTGCCTTGTGAAGCAGGTGTCGCGCTCATCGTGGCGGTGTACTCCGCCATCAAAAAACAGTCGGTGCTGGCGGGCCTTGTGATACTTGGGGACCTGAGCATCCAGGGCAATATCAAGTCCCTTCGATCTCTGGTGGAGCCTCTCCAGGTCGCCATGGATAACGGCGCACGTCGGGCGCTGGTGCCTTTGGAGAACAAGCGAAACTTCCTGGAGGTCTCGGGCGATATCGTAGAACGGGTCGATCCAATCTTCTTCTCGGACCCCATGACGGCAGCGATGAAGGCGCTGGGGATGACATAGGTGATTGCAAGGACGCTTATGAGCAAAGCTGTTACTGCTCGGCAACAAGGCGACGATTACCAGGCATACCACTTCTGGATGCTTGCGGCGGAGATGCTACGCCCTACAGCTAAGATTGCAGAGGTAGGTTACGAAGTAGGGGACTACAAGTCGTTCGATGACGTGGCCGTGAAATATGCCCAGCCCCGAATTCATGCGCATGGCATTGAGGTCGATGCCGACTACTTCCAGATAAAGTTTTCTGTGAACTACTGCAAGGCTATTACGGCCGAAGCACTGGTTGATCCGTCATTCATTGGGGCACAATCTGTCTCGTTCCTTGAAAGACTCCGGGATGCTGTTCAGAAAATACCTGGTGGGGCAAACCACCGATTTGTGCTTATCACTCCCCGCCCTCCTGATCCCAATGATACCTTGAGTACGCTTCTCAATACTTCGAATGGCAGCATTAACTGTGATGCTCTCCTTCAAGGCAAGACTAAGAATAGCCGCATGGGAAAAATTCGCGAACTATGGGCTTCGAAGCTCGGCTTGAAGGACGAGTTAGAGTTGGTGCCCATACTGCAGCGCCTGAAGATTGTATGCTGGCCCGAAAACCTTCAGGACATTATTGGTCATTTAAATGCACGCCTTGAAGCAGCAGGGTTGCAATCATGGCCAGAGTCATCCCGTGCTAATCCTTATCCTCAACTTATTCGGGCATTGTGCGCTGAAGGGAAAAAGTGGTTCACACGGGAATGCATAATGAAAGCAGCAACACGAGAGGGTCTTATAAGTTCCACTATACTGCCATCCACTTCTGGAACACGCCTTGGTATCAGAACATTCATGCGCTGGGCAGAAAACATGGAAGATGAAACGGATGCAATGCTCTGTTTATGCGGCCACTTTGTTGACCGATATATTCGATCCCCTGAACTCTGGACTTCAGTGATTATTCCAGAGACCACCAGATTTCTGAGAAGTAATGTGAGGCCCGGTGGCAACTATGTGATGGACCTCCAGACACTAACCTCTGTGGCGTTTCTCGCCGGCTATTTGCTTGATCCTAAACTCAATGTGAAGTTGGCCATCGTCCAAGACCGTGGCAGTGTACCATGGGAGGTAGATTCAAATCGAATCAGCGCGATATCTGACCGGTGGGAACAACATATCTCTGTTGTAGGTAATGGCCGCGACCTCGTGGTTGGCATCAGTATCAGCAGACCGGTGACAGCTGACGTGACCGCTTATATTTGTAAGGCCTCGCTACCAGCACAGGAATTCGTGAGTCTTGAACCTCAAGGAGGCCCCGGCCAGAAGACCATTGTTGACGCGACGGATGCTTATGGGCTTGCCCAACATGTGGTCAACCATCTTTCCAGGATACGGAAGGAAAAGGAAATCCTGGGTCCAACTCATCTGTTCTTGGCTGCCCCTAACGTTTTTTCTTTCTTCCTTGGGCAGTTGGCTAGGCCATTGGGTCAAATCAAGCTTTACGAGTACCACTTCGGCTCGGGCGAAACAGGGGCCTACACCCCTTCAGTCACCATCAATCACGAGGTGCGGATTTAGGAGAGTGTCATGGATATGCCAACCTATTTTATCGACTTTCTAGCCGCTATCCGGCCTACCGAAGCACAAACACGCCAGATGACCGAGGCGCACAGAGAACTGCAAGAGCGTCTGCGGGCTGAGGAAACACTCTCGTCGGTTATAATAACTACCTTTATCCAGGGTAGTTATCGGCGGCATACAGCTCTAAAGGCATGTAATGGCGAAAGATGTGATGTAGACGTGGTAGCCGTTACACGATTAGACAAGAAGGTCGTATCTCCTCAGAAGGCCCTCGATGCTTTCAAACC
Organism: Syntrophotaleaceae bacterium; assembly: GCA_041390365.1. Lineage (NCBI taxonomy): Bacteria > Pseudomonadati > Thermodesulfobacteriota > Desulfuromonadia > Desulfuromonadales > Syntrophotaleaceae > Syntrophotaleaceae bacterium. The sequence goes on from JAWKQB010000004.1 coordinate 18,570, forward strand.
TTTTCTGGAAAAACATTACAAGGGAAAATACGAGATTCAAGGGAGATCTTGGGGCATTGATGTTAGTGATACCGTGAAACTAGATCTTGTACCTACAGCGGCGCCTTCAGAAGCTATGTTGCGCCTATTCGAAAGCAGGGACATTGGAACGTGGCTTGAACGAGGTGAGAGACTATTCAAGGAACATCAAAGGCAAGAAGTTGATCCCATTGTTGAAGCGGTTCGTTTGTTCCGCGCCAAGGACGAAAGGTGGAGGCTGGAGCCTTTGGATATTCCTGACCGGGAAGCACAAGAATGGGATCAGACCCATCCACTAGCTCAGATCGAATGGACCGTAGACAAAAACGGGCGGACTAACGGCCATTACGTCAATGTGGTCAAGGCCATTAAATGGTGGCGCAGGGAACGCGAGCCTATGCCCAAGTATCCCAAGAGCTATCCTCTTGAGCACTTGATCGGCGAGAACTGTCCTGATGAAATCAAAGGAGTAGGAATTGGAGTAGTACAATCCTTGGAAAATGCTGTAGTCCGATATGCACCATATGTTGAATCCGGCCAAGTACCCTACTTGCATGACCACGGTTTCCCGATAGAAGATCGCACTCATAATGTTATGAGGCGAGTGAGCGCAGTGGACTTTGCCAAGTTCTATGACAAGATGAAGAAGGCCGCCGGCATTGCACGCAGGGCATATGACTGTTCGTCAATGCATGAAAGTTCGAAGCTGTGGCGACAGTTATTTGGTGACGAGTTCTCGGAAGCTCCGCCCGACAAGGGTGGTGATGATGGCGGAGACGGCGGCAAAGGGGGCTTTACAGCGCGAACGAGTGCTTCCGTAGTGTCAACGTCAAGATTTGGTTGATGGATGAGCCACAAACCCAGTAAAGAACTCCGGAGAGCCCGTCGGGTAGTTGATGAGTTTCCTGACTTACAGGTAGTCCACGACCTGACGTGGTTCGAAGATGTGAAACGCTGGGGAATGTGCATTGATGTCAAGATCGCACAGGATGATGCACGAGAATTGGCCGAACAGACAAGGTGGTGGGTGGTCATCGATCCCTTCTATCCTTGGGGACACATTGATGTCTTTCCCGATCTGCAAGATGGAATCGAAAAGACATTTCACCACCAGAACCGAAACGATCCGCCTCGGGGGTCTGGTATACCATGGAGAAGAGGGAAAGTGTGTTTCTGGGCCCCTCACCATGTATTCGGTCGGCGTGCCATCGTCTCAGAGCCAATTGGAAACATAGAGCGTCTTCGATGGGTCTTTATCCAGCTTCGTGAATGGATTAGGAGAGCCGGGAGTGGCGCACTTGTTGCTGAAGGTGATCCGTTTGAGCTGCCTGATTTCTGTGCCTCAGACCAATTGGTGGCATTCTCTGAATCTGTTGCATCATTCGATTTGTGGTCTGATGTCCAGTACACTCATGGTATTGCGGAAATGGGGCAACTGCACAAAGGAGCACCATTGGCTGTTCGAGAGTTCAAGACACCCCAAGGGAAGTTGCTCGTAAAGCCAAGCTGGGGAACGGTGATATCGGAAGCCCCATCTCAACCCGTGGCAGTTTGGATTCGACTCACAGAGTTACCCGTCCTTCCCCCTTTCCGTGCTCCTGCTACTTGGGGTGAATTTCGTTCGGCTGTTAAGAATAGCGGTATACGCCTTGATGATATTCTCGAAAAGGCGCTTGCTACAATCCGCGATGGTCTGCGACATATCGCTTTGATTGGCTTTCCAATCCCACAAGAATATGGCCCTGCAAAAGAACCCCATCAGATGCATTGGCAAGCGCTGTCTTTGCCAATTGTATCTCGTGGCCGAAACTACTGTCACGGGTTTCGCCCCAACGCGAAAGGATACTGGATGCGAGATCGGCAGAAGTTCTTTCGTGATAGCGACACCATTCAGTGGCTGAAATCTATCAACTGGCACGAGGACCAACTTTCTGGTCGTGGGCAGATTAATCCGGTGCTTTCTGGTCGCAGAATCGCAATCATCGGGGCCGGAGCTATCGGATCGGTACTTGCGGAACTATTGGTTCGTGGAGGCGTTCGAGAGCTTTTTATTGTTGATGCTGATACCGTCGAAGCGGGCAACCTTGTGCGCCATACACTGAGCTTGGCGGATGTTGGCAAACCTAAAGCTGCGGCTCTTGCTGACCATTTGAACCAAGTATCACCACACGCGCGCGTAGAGGGTGTTGTGGAGGCATTCCCTCATCCTCTCACGGCGGAAAGTGAAACGAAACTGAAGGAGTGCGAAGTGGTCCTTGATTGTAGTGCCACTGATGACGTCATGCGGGTAATAGGCGATTGGAAGTGGAAGTCAGGCACCGCCATATTTTCGCTTTCGCTAGGTTTCGAAGCTGAGCGATTGTATTTTCTCTCGGGTATGCCCGGAACTGACTACATGCGATTATTAGAGGAAGCATTTAAAAGCGAGTTGGAGATAGACAAGGAATTGCTGGAGAGTGCCGAACTGCCCACGGAGGCGACGGGTTGTTGGCATCCCCTTTTCCCTGCTCGAATCGACCGAATATGGGCTATGGTCGGCATTGCCATAGGTCATATTGAGAACATGATAACTTCAGGTGAAGCGATGACCGCCATGCTTTTGAAATGGGCGGATGGGCAAGTCACCGTTGAACGTAGGATCTGATCTGGGATAATGTCTGAACCAATCCATTTCATATCTTCCGATAGGCGCTTCGAACTGTGCTTGCCCGGAGAGCTTATGAACCAGGTATTAGCTCGCTGTTCCGCTGCCGGATCATGTGAAACTGGTGGTATTCTGGTCGGAAAATACAGTCGAGATCGACGTATTGCTGAAGTTACAGCGATTTCAGACAGCCCAGAAGACTCGGTTGAGGGCCATACGATTTTTATTCGTGGCATCAGAGGGCTCTGCCGTTGGCTACAAAATCTCTGGCGAAGCGACTCACACTATTATCTGGGCGAATGGCATTTTCATCCAGGGCTCAATATTCAACCGAGTATGTTGGATAAGGGTACAATGACAGATATCGCTAGGGCAGAAGCATATAAGTGCCCCGAGCCGATACTTCTTATAGTCGGTGGCAATGAAACCCATGGCTGGTTCTTCTATGCGCAAGTTACGACACGCGATGGTGCAATTGTGGAATTGCATCGGTGTGAGCCAAAGAAATCATGACGAGGACGGAAAAGACAATCATGATCGATTGTCCTGCCGATTCAAACGTATCGCAATTATTGATGGTTTCCTGGACGAATAGTTGACTTTGTCTCTTAAGAAGGAAAGGACATGCGATGCCCATCGAAGGCGAAATTCTGCATTCGGATGACAAAGTCGAATAGGAGAAGGTGTATTGAGGGATTGAGGAGTGAATGATGGCCTTCCGATTCTGGAGGCGAATCAGGATCGCACCGGGCGTGACCCTGAACTTGAGCAAGTCGGGCGGGTCACTCTCGTTCGGGCCGCGCGGGGCGAAGTTTACCATCAGTCCAAGGGGCAAACGGGCCACGGTGGGCATTCCGGGTACAGGCCTTTTCTACACGACTACGCTTCCGAGCGGGAGGTCCAGCGGTAGGAGAAGCGCGTCCTACTCAGCTCCAGCCGTCCCAACGGTCCGCCCGGAAGACCGGCTGACGCTGGGTTTCTTCAAGCGGCTTATCACGCCGGACGACGAGGAGGCCCTGGTGGATGGGTGCCGGGAGTTGGTCCTTGGCAACGAAAACAAGGCCCTCGAACACCTCGAGAAAGCCGTCCGCCTGGCCGACGGCGCGTACCTTGCCGGTTTCCTGGCGCTCAAGCAGGAGCAGCTGGAAGAAGCCGCGACCTACCTGGCTACGGCTGCCGAGAAGCACAGCCGTCTGGGCCGCTACTTCTCGAGGTACGGCATCTCCGCCACCATGAGCCTCCCCATCACAGACGAGGTGTCCGCGCATGTGGGCCCGGATCTCCGCGGCGTGCTGTTGGGCCTGGTGGAGGTCTATCAGCGTCAGGAGCGCTGGGAGGATGCAATTGCCTGCCTGGAGCGGCTGCAACGGCTCGAACCCGACGACGTGGTGGTGAAGCTGTCCCTCGCCGAGCTGCTGTTGCAAGCCCGCCCGGGCGACAAGACAAATCGGCAGGACAGCCGATTTGGACGTGCCGGAGGCACGCCCGAAGGGCGCGAGCCGGGGATGGCGAGCGTCAACGTCTGCCGAAAGGTTGTGCGGTTGGCCGAAGGCATCGAGAACGAGACGCCGGTCCACACCGCTCTGCTGCTCTACAAGGCCAGGGCACTGCGCGGGCTCGGGCTCCTGGACGCGGCGCGGGAGACCCTGACGGGCGCCCTGCGCCGGAGGAAAGCCCGCTCCGAGGAACTGCTCCGGGCGCTCCGGTACGAACGGGCCCTGGTCTACGAGGACCTCGGCCAGCGCCGGCGGGCACGCAGCGAGCTCGAGAAGCTCTACGCCGAGGACCCGGATTACGAGGATGTGGCGGCCCGGTTGGGACTGTAGCGGAAATCCGAATCAGCGCCGTTTCCGCCCCCTCGGGGATCTGCCGCTCTTTGAAAAGATATTGTGCATCAACGGGTTAGGTGATATCCTGGCGGTGGAGAGTGGTTATGAAAAGGGTTGCACACGGGGAGCCAGAGAGATCCAGGCCGTTTCCAGAAATGGGAACGGCCTTTTTTCTTGGTGCGCCAGGCATGGCGCGTAGCGCCTTGACTGGCGCTGTTCCAGTTGTTGTGGTGATAACCGGATGACTTGGGGGTGTAAGTCCCCTGTGGACCCTGATGGCGGGAACCACTAGCCGAACGGCAAGGGTGTCCACCGCGAGGTGGGATCTGAAGGAAGCCGCAGGCAAACTCCCGGCCCGACGAACAGAAATCGCATACGAGGCAGTTCCATCCGGGCGAGAAGGCCAACATCTTCAAAGCCCCATAGCCATCCGGGAGGGTGGGGCTGTAGATGCGGCGGGTATATGGGAGGAAGGTCACGCGCATTACCCTGGGAGATCTGCCGATCTGCCTCGTGCTACCGGCGTCGGAGGCGTCGGGACGGGTCGGCAGAAGTCAGCGAGAGGCCATAGTAGCCGGGGTTGACCATCCCGGTGAAGGGCCGAAGGCACGAGGCGCCATTCAGGAGACTCGAATTTCGATGACGATCGAAGAAGCAGAAGCCCTGGTTGAGATATCAGGGGCCGCGCCCGAGGGTAGCGACCGGAAGTCGCAAGAGTATGGCACAGGTGACGTCAAACGTCACGGCATGCCGGGAACCGTCCTGGACGGAAGCGGAGACGCGGCTGATGGAAGAGGTTGTCAGTCGCGGCAACATGATGGCGGCCCTACTGACCGGGTGGTTGGCAACAAGGGAGCCCCCGGCATCGACGGGATGCAGGTGGGTGAGCTGAAAGGCTACCTGGTCAAGGAATGGCCGCGCATCAAGGAGGGCCTGCTGAACGGAAGCTACCAGCCCCAACCGGTGCGGAAGGTCGAGATACCCAAGCCCGGCGGCGGGGTGCGCATGCTCGGCATTCCCACGGTGCTGGATCGGCTCATTCAGCAGGCGCTGCATCAGGAGCTGATGCGGCTGTTCGATACCGGATTCTCCGATAGCTCCTACGGGTTTCGGCCCGGACGGAGCGCCCACCAGGCGGTACAAGCAGCCCGCAGGCATGTGGCCGAAGGGCGGCGGTGGGTGGTCGATATCGACCTGGAGAAGTTCTTCGACCGAGTCGGGCACGACGTGCTCATGGCACGAGTGGCCCGCAAGGTCAAAGACCCCCGTGTACTGCGACTGATCCGCAGATACCTGAGGGCCGGAGTGCTCGAAGGGGGGATCGTCTCGCCACGGGTGGAAGGGACGCCGCAAGGCGGCCCGCTCTCGCCGCTGTTGTCGAACATCCTGCTTGACGAGTTCGACAAGGAACTGGAGAGGCGCGGCCACGCCTTCTGCCGTTATGCCGATGATTGCAACATTTACGTGCGCAGTCGGCAATCGGCGGAGCGGGTCATGGCTTCGCTGATCCAGTTTCTCGAACAGCGGCTGAAACTCAAGGTCAACCGCGTCAAAAGCGCCGTTGGCCGCCTGGGAAGAACCTTTCTGGGTTACAGGATGACCTTTCACAAGAAACCGCGGCTCAAGGTGGCTGAAGGCTCTGTGAAACGGTTCAAGGCCAACCTCAGAAGGCTCTTTCGTCGGGGAAGGGGACACAGCCTCAAACGGGTCATCGAAGAGTCCACCCCGAAACTGCGGGGATGGATCGCCTACTTTCGGCTGGCGGAAGTCAAAGGCATCTTCGAAGAACTGGATAGCTGGGTCAGGCGGAAACTACGCTGCATTCTGTGGCGGCAGTGGAAGCGCTCTTTTACGCGGGCCAGGAATTTGATGCGGCGGGGATTGTCGGAACTCAGAGCATGGAGGTCGGCTCAAAACGGGCGAGGCCCCTGGTGGAATGCAGGAGCCTCGCACATGCACGATGCGTTTCGAAAATCCTTCTTCGATAAACTGGGGCTGATCTGCTTGGTAGACAGTCTCAGACGCTTTCAGAGTGCTTTGTGAACCGCCGTGTACGGAACCGTACGCACGGTGGTGTGGGAGGACGGCGGGGGTGACCCCGCCTCCTACCCGATTGGTGCGCCAGGCATGTTGCGTAGCGCCTTGACTGGCGCTGTTCGAGCCAGGTTTGACTCTTTTTCTCAGGGAGCTATTCTCTACCGGATGACGGTTGGTAACTCTACCCGAGCAGGGGGAGGAGATGTCCCGGGGAGAAGGGGAAAAAGCAGAAGGGCGCCACAGTCTGGCGGAGGAAAGGACCGATTGGGCCCTGGATCGCACAGCACTCGCCAAGGAGCGGACCTTCAATGCCTGGCTTCGCACCGGTCTCGCTTCAGTGGCCGCCGGCGTCGGTGTCTCCCGCCTGCTGAAGATCGAAGATTTCCCCCTGCTGACCAAAATGCTGGGCGCCATTTTGATCGCCGCCGGAGCGGCCCTGTTTGTCATCGCTTTCTGGCGTTATCGACAGGGGTACCAAGAGCTGCTGAAAGCCGACGTCCGCTTTCTCCCCCTCTGGCTTGTGGCCTTTCTGGTGCTTTTTTTGCTGGTGGGGGCTTTCCTGTCGTTTTTGCTGGTTTTCCTTCCCTAAGCTGCAGGTCACAATGAGTTCTGGGAATTGGCCTCCCATCTGCCGTGAAGGTAAACGCGGGACATGGCGCTTTCGGCCCGGCTGACCGAGAACAGAATAGTGCTTGGCTCGCCGCATCTCAGGGCAGCCTCCTTCCCTTTCAGGCAGGCTCCGGCAAGATCCAGTTTGCTTCGCGAAACCTCCATGGCGATGTTGCCCTCCACTGTCACAGCCGTACCGATTACCGTTGAATTTTCAATCCGCAGACCTGTCTCACTTCCCTTTATAAAACACTGCTCCAGAGAGGCTGTCGAGCCTATGATCTCGATCGCTTCAGCCGTCACGCCTCTGAGTCTGGCATTTCGGCAATTCACCAGTCTGATGGACCGATAATGTCCCTCCAGAATCAGATTGTCCTGATTGCTGAAATTGCCGATCCGGTTGCCCGGTAGTGCCTCTGTAGAATCCGGCCCTGATGGGGAGGAAAGAAAATCGAAAATTGCCCTGTTGAAGTGGTTGGCCTGATCGAACATGGGCATGTGGCCTGCTCCCGGGATTTTTATCAAACGGGCATTTTTCAAGGTTCCTTCAAGCAGAATGCCGCTGCGCAGGGGAGTAATATCGTCTTTATCCCCCCATAACAGCAAGGTGGGAACCTCAACCCGGGGCAGGATCGTGCTGAAATCTGTCTCGACCAGGGCCAGTGCGGCGATTCGAGCCGGATCCCCGCCCAATATATTGGCGCGCAGCAGGTCGTTTTTCAGCAGGACGTTCGGGTCCAGGGGGATCCCTTCCAGTTTCAGCAGGGTGGCGTCTATCAGATGGTCCAGCTTTTCGCCCACAGCAGGCGAGCCAGGCCATTGGGGTTCCAGGTCGGGAAGCAGAAAATGGCGGGTGATGACTGATCTGTGCAGAATTCCCGCCACATTGGCAAGTATCAGGTTCTGCAGGTTTTCCGGCCTGGTTCCCGCAAAATAAAGGGCGACCGAACCGCCAAGGGAGTGCCCCACGAGATGAAAGGGGCCGGGAACATACTTTTCCACAACCCATTTTAGAAACGCGGTATAGCGTTCTGGAGAATAAAGTTCGTTTTTCTTTTCAGAACGGCCGAAACCCGGAAGGTCGAAGGCAACAACGTGGTATTTTTCGGCCAGGACCGGCAGCATGGCATGCCAGGTGCCGGAGGCGAGATCCCCCAGGCCATGGACAAGGACCACGGTTTCGGCATGGCTTTTTCCCCCTTCAAGAATGAATACTTTACCTTTGAAGACGGGTTCACTGACCACTTCCTTGCTGATATCGGCTCGACTGGCAGCGGGAAAGGAGAAAACAAATAATAGAAAAAGCGCGAAGATTTGAACCATATTTCAGCCTGCTTTCAAGATGGCGTGGCAAAACTCACCACTGCTGCATTATTGCAATTGCTCTCGTCACTGCATCGCTAAATACGCCGGATTCCTCACCAATTGCGCGCGCCTTGCATTGCGCATTTTGCTTAACCAGTTTTCTTGCGAAAGCATCCTTCAGGGACCTTCGAACTTTTTGCAGAAGGGTGGAAATAATCGTTGCGTAAAGTATTGCATTTGTCTTCTTGTTGTGGCAGAAAAGACATGCTTCTTGTGAATTATTAGCAAAAAGCTATGATTTGTTTCCCTTTTTTCTAAAAATAGAATTATTTTTTTTCAATTTTTATTCGGCTTTTAGGCCTGTTCGGTTCCACTGGAACCGGATTTTAAACAAATTACCTGGGAGGGTGCCAAATGAAAAACATCAATTTTTTCGGAAAATCAATGATTTTTTTGCTGTTGTTCGCCTTGTCCGGCTTTGTGTCGGGTTCTGCCTTCGCCGCAAAAGAGGTTCGGTATACCAAGTACAACATTCATACTCAGGCCAAGGGAGGCAAACTCCTTAGTGCCAGCTATGCCAACTATACCAGGCCGGGAGCCGGACATTACATAATCCCTGCCGGTACCAAGATCGTTATCAGCGGAAAATCCCGAAAGGAAATCAAGTTTCAGATTGATGGTGATGAACGCGAGGTTCAATTTCTGTTCCATGAGTCGCGTATGGGAATGAGCGTCGATGAATATATTCAGAAAATCACTTCAGCAGATCCGGTTTCCCTGAAAAAGCTTTCGACCCTGGACCGCAAGGGGGTTGCCGAGGGCAAGGCCTTTGTCGGAATGACCCGGGAAGGGGTCATGACCGCTCTGGGCTATCCGGCCACTCACAAAACTCCTTCACCCGATTCTCCCACCTGGATTTACTGGACAAACCGCTTCGGTACTCTTGCCGTCGATTTCGATGACAAGGGCCGGGCGAGGTCTGTCAGAGAATAGACAACCCTGGTTCGTGGGATTGGTGCCATCGCAGCCCATGGCGGGATGGATTCCTGTCTCTCTTGTCCCTGCCCTGCCATTTATAAATATCACCGGAGAATATGTAAATGCGCGAAGTTGCATTGGTTACAGGTGCCAGCAAGGGGATCGGCGCGGCGATAGCCCTGGACCTGGCCCGTAGCGGTTTCGATATTTGGCTTAATTTTCGCAGAGATCACCAGGCTGCTTCTGAAGTGGCAGCTGCCATAGAGGCTGAAGGTGCGGCCTGCAGTCTGCTTCCCTTCGATGTGTCTGACGGACTGGCGGTACGGACGGCACTGGAGCCGCTACTGCAGGACAAAACCCCTTATGCCGTCATCAACAACGCCGGCTTCGCCCGCGATGGGTTGATGGTCTGGATGAAGGACGAGGAGTGGCAGGACGTCCTGAAGGTTCATCTCGACGGGTTTTTCAATGTCACCAAGACTGTGCTGACCGGCATGCTGAAAAAACGTCGGGGGCGGATCGTCAACATCGTTTCCACTTCCGGGCAGAGCGGTTTTGCCGGTCAGGTCAACTACTCGGCGGCCAAGGCGGGACTGATCGGTGCGACCAAGGCGCTTGCCGGCGAGGTCGCCAAACGAAATATCCTGGTCAATGCGGTTTCGCCCGGTTTTATCGAAACGGAAATGACCAAGGACCTGCCGCAGGAACGAATCCTGCCGATGATCCCTCTGGGAAGGGTTGGGCGGCCGGAAGAAGTGGCAGGATTGGTCGCCTTTTTGTGTTCGGACCGCGCCTCCTACATCACCGGCCAGGTTTTCTCGGTCAACGGTGGAACTTACATGTAGTATTCCGGCCCGGGCTGATTCATCAAGTAAGCCAGGGTTGCAACGGCATGATTGAAGGGGTCTTTGCCATGCATCGGGTTGCCATAACGGGATTGGGCATCGTCTCCTGCCTAGGCAGTGATACGAAAACCGTCACTTCCGCCCTGCGGGAGGGGCGTTCGGGAATCGTGGTCGACGAGGAACGGCGCCGGATCGGATTTCGCAGTCCGCTTACCGGATCGGTGCGGGATTTTGACCCTTCAGCCCTTCTGAGCCGCAAGCAGCGCAAAACCATGCCGGATTTCGCCATTCAGGCCTATTCCGCAACATGCGACGCCCTGCGCATGGCCAATCTGAGCGATGTGGAGATCCAAAATCCGGAAACGGGGTTGATCTTCGGCTGCGACTCCAGCTGTATCGCGGCCATCGAGCAGGTGGAAGCCCTGCGGGAGAAAGGAGAAACCAAGTTGATCGGCAGTGGGGCGGTGTTCCGTTCCATGACCAGCTGCATCACCATGAATCTCAATACCCTGCTGCAGACCCGGGGTGCCTGCTGGACGATCAGCTCGGCCTGTTCCAGCGGCGGACATGCGGTTGGGCAGGCGGCCGATCTCATCGCTTTCGGTCGGCAGGAAAGGGTCATCTGCGGCGGCGCCCAGGAAATCAACTGGGAATCGATGTGCAGCTTTGACGGTCTGGGCGCCTTTTCCCTTCGGGTCGAGGAACCCCGGGTCGCCAGCCGGCCCTTCGATGCAAACCGCGACGGATTGGTGCCGAGCGGGGGGGCGGCCGCCATCGTGCTGGAACGTTACGACCTGGCGCGGGCCCGGGGCGCCGACATTCTGGGGGAAGTCCTCGGCTACGGTTTTTCATCCGATGGCGAACATCTTTCCGTCCCGGGAGGGGACGGTTTGCAGCGTGCCATGGGCAAAGCAATTGAGGCCGCCGGACTGAAGCCAGCGGATATCGATTATATCTCGGCCCACGCCACCTCAACGCCGGCCGGAGATGCCGCCGAAGCGGAAAATATTTCAGCCCTATTCGGCGGATCCAGCCCGCTGGTTTCCTCGACCAAGTCGATGACCGGGCATGAACTCTGGATGTCCGGTGCCGCCCAGGTCGTATATTCCGCTCTGATGGCGCAAGGCGGGTTCATCGCACCGAACATCAACTTCGAGAACCCCGATGAATCGACCCGAAAGCTGCGTATCGCGACGGAAACCGTGAACCGCGCTCCAGAGCATGTGCTGTGCAATTCGGCCGGTTTCGGCGGCACCAACTCCTGTCTGGTGTTGAGGTTTGCATGACTTTCGATTCGGTGGTGGTGGGCGGAGGCGTTTCCGGCCTTACCGCCGCCCTGATATTGGCCCGTCACGGGCGCAAGGTCGCCCTGGTTGAAAAGGAGCGTCGACTCGCGCCCCTGATTCGCGGGTTTATCCGCGAAGGCATCTACTTCGACAGTGCTTTTCACTACGCCGGAGGGCTGGCCGACGGCGAAGTGCTCGACCTGTTTTTCCGCTATCTGGGCCTGGCCGGCCGGGTTGAGAAATATCCGTTCAATCCGGAGGGGTTCGACGTCTTCCGGGATACGGAGCAAGGCCGGGACTTCCCTTTTCCCGCAGGATTGCCACTGCTGCAGACGGCCCTGCAGGAAGCCTTTCCAGCTGAGCGGTATGCCGTTCGGGATTACCTCAGGAAGCTGGAGGAGGTCCGCCGTCGGCTGCCCTATCTCGATCCCGATATTCCTGCGGATCAATGGGATGCGGCAGGAGTTGTTCAGGGGCCCTCTTTGGCCGAAGTGCTGGAACAATGTACCGGGAATCTGGCTCTGAAAAATCTGCTGTCGCTGCACACTCTTTTGCATGGAGTGCCGGCCCGGGAAGTTTCTTTCGCCATCCATGCCAGCGTGGCAGGTCTCTATTATCATTCGGCTTACGGCCTGGTAGGCGGCGGCAGGGCGTTGGCCGAGGCCTTCGAAGACCAGTTGAACGTCGAGGGCATCACCCCGATTACCGGAAGGGGAGTCAAACGCCTGAATTTGGATTCGTCCGGTGGGCTGCAGGGTGTCGAGCTGGACGATGGCGAGCGGATTTACGGCCGGGAATGTCTGGTGACCACCCATCCGAGTCTCTTTCTTGAGATGGCTCCGCCAGGTACATTACGACCGGCGTTCAAAAAACGCATAGAAAATCTCGAAGAGTCCGCCACCGCTTTTGTCCTTTATGGAACGGGGCCAGAGTCGCCGCAGATTCTTACCAGAAGGAATCTGATTGTCGGAAAATCGGGTGGGGACGGCGATCCCTGGTATGGAGACAAGGCCGAACGTCCTTTTTTCCTGTCCGGTGGCGCCGCTTGTCGCGAAAATGCAGCGACTTCCGGGTGGGTGGCTATCTGTCCGGTCCAATGGGATGATATCGGCTGGAAGGGCCAGGGCTGCTCCCGGCAGCGGGAAGCCGGATATGCAGACAGAAAGAGCCGGATAGGCGAAAGGCTCTTCGAAAGGATTCGGCAACAGGTGCCCGAGTTGGCCAATGGGGTCCGTTTGCTGGAGATGGCAAGCCCCCTGACCCTGCAAAATTACACCGGAAGCCCGACAGGGGGCCTTTACGGCGTCAAGCACAAGGTCGGTCAATACAACCCCCAACCGGCTGTTCGCATCCCGGGGGTGTATCTTGCCGGACAGGCCGTCGCTGCACCGGGCATTCTCGGGGCCATAATTTCGGCCTTTCTCGCCTGCGGGCATCTGTTCGGGCACGATCATCTGCGCAGAGAGGTTCTGGCATGTCGCTGAAAAGAGTGGTTATCACGGGCCTGGGGGCCGTTTCGCCTTTTGGGGGGAATACTGCCGCCCTGGTGGAAGGTCTTCTGGCCGGCCGGAGCGCTGTCCGAAACGTGGCCGGGTTGGAAAGGATCGGAGGCCTGCGCCCGCGTGTGGCCGCCCCGGTCACGGGCATCGATCCCAAGGAGATTCCACGCAAGTACCGTCGATCCATGTCCTCCATGTCGATCTTTGCCACTTTCGCCTGCCAGGAAGCTCTGGCGCAGGCAGGATTGACGGCCGAAGAAGCCAGCGACGGCAGACTCGGCCTCGCTCTCGGATCGACAGTCGGCAGCACCCAGGCGAGCGAAGACTTTTTCCGCGACTTTTTTACCGACTACAGTCTGGAGCGGATGCGCTCGACGCTCTTTTTTCAGATCATGAATCATTCCGTCGCCGCAAATGTGGCCCAGGCCCTGGAAATCACCGGCCGATTGCTGGCTCCGGCCTCGGCCTGTTCCACCGGCTGCCAGGCCATCGGCTATGGGTATGAAATGGTGGCTTGCGGCCGGCAGCGGATGATGCTCTGCGGCGGAGCCGATGAGTTCCATCCTTTGACTGCAGCCACCTTCGATATCATGAACGCGGCCTCCTTCGCATTCAATCAGGAGCCCTCGCGCACTCCCCGTCCCTTTGATCGGGACCGCGACGGCATGGTCTGCGCCGAAGGCGCGGGAGTGGTCCTGTTGGAGTCCCTCGATTCGGCCCTGGCCCGGGGAGCGGAAATTCTCGGTGAAGTATCGGGGTTTGCCACCCTTTCCGATCCCAGCAATATCGCGAATCCCAATGCGGCGATGATGGAACACTGCATGCGGCTGGCGCTCGAAGATGCCGGATTGACCGCGGATCGCGTGGATTATGTCAACGCGCACGCCACTGCCACCCTGCAGGGCGATATCGCCGAGAGCGAGGCGATTGCCGGACTGTTCGGAGCACGGGTGCCGGTGAGCAGCTACAAGGGGCATCTGGGGCATGCCATGGCTGCCAGCGGAGCCCTGGAGACGATCGCAGCCCTGGAACTGATGAGAAACGAATTCCTCGTACCGACCCTGAACCTGGAAAACGTTGACCCCGCTTGTGGCAGGATTCAACATCCGGATTCGATCCAAAAGGCATCCATCGACATCTTCGTCAAAAACAATTTCGCCCTTGGGGGCGTCAACTCTTCGATTGTGGTAAGGAGATATCCGCATGACTGATCAGGAAATCATAGACCTTATCGATTCTTCTCTGGCCGAGGAATTCGAACTCGATCCGGAGGATATGAATCCGGAAGCCAACCTCTATACCGATCTGGGGCTGGACAGCCTCGATGCCGTGGACATGGTTGTGGTGCTGGAAGGGGCATTCAAGTTCAAGATCCGCGAAGAAGACAGTATCCGGGAAATCCGTACCCTCAGCGACATTCATCGTTTCGTGATCTCCAAAAAGCGATCGCTGGAGAAAGAGACGGCCTGACCATGCCCATCGAAATATCGGCTTTGCAGGTCAATTCTCTATTCAATTTTCGCGATCGGCTGCTGGCCCTGATCACGACATCGGTGATCTATCCGCTCCTGATCCTCTGGACCCTGCTGGGCATCGCTCTCTTCCCGGCGGCTTTTGCCGCCTGGAAACTGTTCACCGGCTGGGACGGAGGCCGCATCATGCGCCATTTCATCTGGCTTTACGGCCGGGGATGGGTCGTGATCGTTTCTCCCTTCGTCCGCTTCAAACGGCAAGGGCTGGAAAACCTTCGACTGCCCCGGGGCAGCATACTGGTGGTCAATCACCTCTCATTCTTCGACACCTACTGCATGGCGCTGCTGCCAGTTTTTGACGTGACCTTCGCTGTCCGGTCCTGGCCGTTCCGCATGTTCTGGTACGGCCGTTTCATGCGGCTGGCCGGATATCTCGACGTCGAATCCGACAGTTGGGACGAGACCCGGGAAAAAAGCGCCAAGGTCCTGGCCGCGGGCGGACATCTGCTGTTCTTCCCCGAAGGTCATCGCAGCCGGGACGGCCGTTTGCAGCGTTTCTACCGGGGAGCCTTTCGCCTGGCGGCGGAAACCGGGGCTCCGCTGGTTCCTCTCTGCCTGACAGGTACCGACCGCCTGCTGCCGCCCGGCCGACTCTGGCTGGCGCCGGCGAAGGTCACGCTGCGAGCATTGGAGGCGATCGATCCGGCGGATTTTCCCGGAGACGACGGTCATCGTGACCTGGTGCGCGAGGTAAAGAAACGGATGGCGCGAAGCATCGAGGAAATGGAGGGGAAATGAGCCTTTTGCAGAAGAACGCGGCTGCATTTCGGCACAGCAACCTGGCTTTTTCCAGTATTCACGAAATTAACGCCACCCAGAACGAACTTTTGCGCAATCATATCGCCTATCTCTCAGCGCATTCTCCATTTTATCGAAAACGTTTTGCAGAGACGGGCGTAAATCCGGCCGGGATTCGGACCCTCGAAGATATCGGATTGTTGCCCTTGACCGACAAGGCGGACCTGGCCAGCTGCAATGAGGAATTTCTGTGTGTCGACCGGAGGGAGATCGTCGATCTCTGCCTGACCTCAGGTACAACCGGACGCCCCGTTGCACTGGCACAAACCGCCCTGGACCTGGAACGATTGGCTTTCAACGAGGAACTGTCCTTCCGCTGCATCGGTATTACCGCTGCCGACCGGGTATTGATTGCCGCCGCCATGGATCGGTGTTTCATGGCTGGCCTGGCCTATTTTCTGGGCCTTGTCCGAATTGGGGCCCAGGCGATTCGCGGCGGGTCGAGCAGCGTACCGGCCCTGATGGAGCTTTTGAACGCTCACCATCCGACAGCTATCGTCGGGGTTCCGACCCTGCTTCTGCGCCTGGCCGAAAGTCTCCAGGACGAAGGCCTTGATCCAGTTAGCCTGGGGATTCGGCGACTGATCTGCATCGGTGAACCGCTGCGCCTGGCTGACTTGTCTCTCTCGGTCAGCGGCAAGCGCCTGCAGGCCCTGTGGGGAGCGGAGGTTTTCGGAACCTACGCCAGCACCGAAATGGCCACCGCCTTTACCGATTGCTCTTTTGGACGGGGGGGCCATTTGCAACCTGAATTGATGGTCGTGGAAATCATCGATGAAGAGGGTCGTCCCCTGCCGCCCGGAATACCTGGGGAGGTGGTGGCCACGCCGCTGCAGGTTACGGGGATGCCGCTGCTGCGGTTTCGAACGGGGGATATCGCCGCTCTGTACAGGGAACCGTGCTCCTGCGGACGCAATTCCTGGCGACTGGGTCCGATTATCGGACGCAGAGCGCAGATGCTCAAGTATCGAGGGACGACAGTTTTCCCCAGGCCATTTTCCAGGTTCTGGAAGAAATCAACTGGGTCCGTGGGTACTACCTGGAAGTTTTCGATGAATTTGACCTGGGAGACCGCCTGCGGATCGTTGTGGGCTGCGCCGATCCCGCCGCCCGGGCGGAGTTTCTGGCCGAGCTGATTGCCGCCCGCATCCGGGTCAAACCCGAAGTGATGCTGGTTTCCCCCGAAGAGGTGCGGCGCAAAACAACGGCACCGGACAAGCGCAAACCGATAACTTTTTTCGATTTTCGGGGCATGGCAACGGAGGAACTAAGAAACCATGTTTGAGGCTGAAACAACACTGACAAAAACTCCGGCGGTCGCCTGCCGGCGTCCTGCGATCGCGCTGAACGGATGTGATCTTCGGATCGAGGATATCGTTGCCATCGGCGTGGGGGACAGGGAGGTCTGTCTGGACCCCGCCGCTCTCGAACGCTGCCGTGCCAGCCGCCGGTTTCTTGAGCAGGAAGTCGCCGCCCGGCGCATTATCTACGGGGTCAATACCTCCTTCGGTCCCATGTGCAACAAGATCATCGAGGACCGGGAGATCGAAGCCCTGCAGGTCAATCTCATCCGCAGCCATGCCGCGGGGCTCGGAGATCCGCTGAAGCCCTATATTGCCGTGGGCATCCTGGCGGTCCGACTGAATACCCTGGTGAAGGGCTACAGCGGGGTGCGCATCGAACTTCTCGAATTCATGCGTGACATGATCAACCACGGCATTGCCCCCTACATTCCCGAATGCGGCAGCGTCGGCGCCTCCGGCGATCTTATTCACCTGGCTCACATGGCCCTGGCGATCATCGGCGAGGGCCGGGTCTATTATCAGGGTGTCCTGCGTCCCGCGGCGGAAGTGTTCGCTGAGGTCGGCATGACGCCGATGCAGCTCTCCTTCAAGGAGGGGATTGCATTGATGAACGGCACCAGCGCGATGACCGCACTGGCTGCGTTTGCTCTGTTCGGCGCAAAAAAACTGCTTCGCCTGTCCTGCGTCACCGGTGCCTTCGCTCTCGAAATTTTTGGCGGCATCGACGATGCTTTCGATGAGGACCTGCATCGGGTCAAACCTCATCCTGGACAGCTCCAGGTGGCTGAAACCATTCGCAGCCTCTATCAGGGATCGAAAAACATCACCCTGCGCGCAGACATGCACGACCGGATTCGCAGCCAGCAGCAGGACGGCCCGGTCTATGAAACCAGCATCAACGTGCAGGACGTCTATTCGGTGCGCTGCACTGCGCAGGTTCTGGCGCCGGTGGCGGAGGCGATCGAGCTTGCCGTTCGCACGGTGGAGACCGAAGCCAATTCCTCCAACGACAACCCGATCGTCATCCCTGAAAAGAAAAAGATCATCCACGGCGGCAACTTCCACGGCCAGAGCATCGGTTTCGTGATGGATGCGCTTTGTATCGCCATCGCTACCCTCTCCACCCTCTCGGAGCGGCGCATCAACAAATTTCTCGACCGAAGCCTCAACGAAGGGCTGCCCGAATTCCTCATTCCCGGCACTCCCGGACTGACCATGGGGTTCATGGGAGCCCAGTATCTGGCCACTTCGACCACCGCCGAAAATCGACAACTGGCCGCGCCGGTCAGCACCCACTCGATCTCCTGCAACGTCTCGAACCAGGACGTGGTCAGCATGGGCACCGTGGCCGCCCGCAAGGCCTTCAAGAGTGTCAGCAACGCCAAACATATATTGACCCTCGAGGTATTGGCAGACCTCCAGGCCCTGTCTTTCCGCAATGCCGAGGGCCTCGGCGGGGGCACCCGGCGGGTTCATCAGATTCTGTCCCGGGAATTCGTACCCTATGACAACAGCCGGGTTTTTCATGAGGACCTGGTCCGGTTCCGGAAACTGCTTTTTTCCAGTCAGTTGTTCGATGACCTGAAGGTCTACCAGGAGGAAGGCCATGCATGATTCCGCCGGTCTGCCGCTGGCCGCCGAAAAACTGATTCCCCATCGCCGGCCGATGCAGTTGATCAAGGCGTTGGAGAGCTATGAGGACGGTGCCGGCACTGTCGTCGCGGAGGTGGAGCCGGGCAACCCGCTTCTGGAGCCGGACGATTCCCTGGCCGAGGTAGGCCTGCTGGAATTGATGGCCCAGTCCTATGCGGCCGTTCAGGGGTACGCCGACAGTTTTTCCGGACTGCCGCCCCGACAGGGTTTTCTGGTCGGGGTTCGGGGAGTGTCCTTTTATGCCAGGCCGCGCCTGGGAGACCGGCTTGAGATCCGTGTGCGGGTGACCACCCGTCTGGAAGGTTTCGCCATTGTCGAAGGAAGCGTCCGGCGGAACGATGAAATTCTCGCCGAGGGCAATATCAAGCTGTTTATTGTGCCGGCCGAGGGAGGCGAAAGGTGAAGAAAAACAGCATCTGCTGTCTGCTGATCGGGCTCTGGCTGCCCGCCGCCGCTTTTGCCGGCTCCCTGGAAAATGTCCTGGACCGGCTGACCGAGCTGGCGGGAGGCGTCGAAACGCTGGCCAGCGATTTTAGCCAGGAAAAGTACCTTTCTGTTTTTCAGGACGTTCTCCCTGCAAAGGGGCGATTCTACTACCAGAAGCCGGACCGGTTGCGGTGGGAAATGACTGAACCGATGGTGTCGGGGTTTGTACTCGACGGCGGCAAGGGGCGGCGTTGGCAGGATTCGGCCGGCCGCGGCGAACGATTCGACATCTCCCGCGAACCGGTCATGAAAATCGTCGCTGATCAGCTGCTGGCCTGGACGCGGGCCGACTTCGAAACCTTGCGCCGCGATTACCGCATCAGCCTGAGCGGCGGGCAACCGGTTCGTCTGAGGCTTGTCCCCAAAGGGGAGGCCGCCGGTTTTCTCGACCACTTGTCGATCACTTTCGCCGATGACGGACGTCACGTGCGGCAGGTGGAGGTGCATGAAAAGGGCGGCGATTATACCCGCATCACTTTTCACCACACCCTGGTCAACGGGCCGCTGGCAAAGGATCTGTTTTGAAAGGTTTTTCACCCTCAAGGGAGAGGGAGGAGTCCGGTAACCCATGAACCTGACCGATCTCGTTGCCGCCCTTCATCGCCGGCTCGCACCTCGCAGGGTTTGGCTGGTGACAGGTACGATGGCGGTCATCCTCGCCAGCCTGCTCGGATTCCGCACCCTGCACCTGCAGGAAAACATCGCGGCGATGCTGCCCGAGAGCGGCGACATTGCAGAGGATTTCCGGCTGCTGCAGCAGGCGCCCTTTACCCGCAAGGTTGTAATCACCCTGACAGGACCGGAGGGAGTCGATCCCGATGCCCTGGCGGAGGCGGCCGACCGCCTGGCCGCAAGCCTCGATCCGGAACTGTATCCGTTGGTGGTCAGCGGCCCCGAAGAGCGGCTGATGGGGCGGATGGTGCCCTGGATTCTGGCGGCCTTGCCAAATGTGGCTACCGCAAAGGATCTGGCCGACCTGCGAAAGGAACTGGATAACGAGGGAGTGCGCAGACGATTGGGGGAGAGTTACCGCGCTCTGCTCTGCCCGGAAGGTTGGGCTCTCAAGGGGCTGATCCGGCAGGACCCGCTGAGTCTTCATCGCCTGGCCCTCGAAAAGCTGCGGCATCTCAACCTGGTGCCCGGTGCACGGCTGGCGCAGGGGCATTTTCTCAGTCCGGACGGGCGCAGTACCCTGCTGGTGGCGGAAACACCGGTCGCCATGACCGATTCCGCCGGCGCGGAACGGTTGCTCGCCGCTTTTTATAAGGCGACGGAGTCTCTGCCGGGAGGCATCAAGGCCACCCTGGTCAGCGGCCATCGCTACACCGCCGCCAATGCCCGGGCCATTCAGAAGGACCTGTGGCGCATTCTGACTTGCTCCACCGTGGGCCTGATCCTGCTATTTGTGCTGTTTTTGCGCAGTCCACGGGCGGTTTTCGTTTTTCTTGCGCCGGTTTCGGTGGTTTGCCTGGCGGCTGTAGCCGTCGGCCTGGTCTTCCGTGAGGTTTCCGCGATGACCATCGGTTTTGGCGCTGTGCTGCTCGGCATTGCCGTCGACTTCGGCCTGCATGTCTATTTTGCCCTGCGTCGCGGAGGAGGAGAGGCGGCAGACATCGTCGGGTCCGTCAGCCGTCCCGTTGTTTTCGGCTGCATGACCACGGTGGCCGCTTTTGCCGTGCTCCTTTCCTCAGATCTTCCCGGACAGCGGCAGCTGGCGGTTTTTTCCATCACCGGCCTCCTTGCGGCCCTGCTGCTGGCCCTGGTGGTGCTGCCCCACCTGCTCACGACAGGACATGATTCTGAACAGCTTTCTACGCCGCCGACCCCGCGCGGCGGCCGCCTGATCGTCGCCATCTGGCTGCTGCTCCTGGCCATTTGCGGCTGGCAGGCGACCAGGGTGACCATCGACGGCGACCTGCGTCGAATGAATCTGGTGCCGGACGAGCTGGCCGCCGACGAAGCGCAGGTGAGGCAGATTTGGGGACAGGTGCGGAGCCAGGCCATGGTCTGGGCTGTGGGAGACACCCTCGATCAGGCCCTGGCGACCAACGGCCAGGTGCTGCAACGCTTCGAAAAGAGCGGAGGGATCGAATCTTTGGTCAGCCTCTCCCCGCTGCTGCCATCGACCGGGGAGCAGGCGGAAAATCGGAGGCGCTGGCTGGAATTCTGGCAGGGCCCCGCGGGTCGGCGCGTCCTGGCTGCTCTTGAAGACGAGGCGAAGGCTCTCCGTTTCAGCGGCGACGCCTTCGCCCCCTTCCGGGAGTCCCTTGAAAAGCCGGTTCTTCCGATTACGCCGGCCGGCTTGCGGGAGGTTGGCCTTGGTGAAGTGGTCGATACGCTGGTGACGACTCTGGAGGATGGCCGGATCGGTGTGCTTAACCTGATACCGGAAAATCCCGAGATGCTGTCCAGGGCAGAGACGGCCCTGGCCGGCCTGGAGGATGTCCGCCTGGTGGCTCAGGGCCGGTTTCGACAGGAACTCAGTGTGGCCATCGAAAAGGATTTTATCCGCTTCATCCTCGCGGCAGGACTGGTTGTGCTGGGGCTGCTGGCCATTCTGTTCCGCAAGCCGTGGGAAATCCTAGCGGCACTGGTGCCGGTGGCGACCGGTCTGGTGATGATGTTCGGGATCATGGGAATGTTGGGACTGAGCTTCAACCTGTTCAACATCATTGCCGCCATACTCGTGATCGGTCTCGGCGTCGATTACGGCATTTTCATGGTCCACCGCCAGAAAGAGGGGATGGACCGGGCCACCGGACAGGCAGTGCTGGTCTCCGGTCTCACCACACTGGCCGGTTTTGGAGCTCTCGTGCTGGCCCGCCATCCGGCCCTGCATTCCATCGGCGTCACCGTGCTGCTGGGCATCGGCAGCGCAATTCCGGCAGCGCTGTGGGTGATTCCGGCGTTGTATCAGGTTGGAAAGCATGGGGCGTTGAGAAAAACTTATAAAGGCAATAATCGGACGCGGATGAACGCGGATGAACGCGGATAAGGCCGAAAACCCCAACAAGACGCCTTGGTTTTGGTTTATCCGCGTATGCGAGCATCAGATTTTATCCGCGTCCTAATTCTGGTTTAAAAGGTTTTCGGCCGTTATGAAAAAACTGCTGCCGATCATGCTTCTCCTGCTCCTGGCGGCCTGCGCTGCGCCTGCCCGGGTGCCGATCCCGGTCATTGAGCCAGCCCCTGCGGGACTTGCCACAGAGGATCTGGCTTCGGCGGTCTGGACAGAACGGCCCGCGGTCATGCGCCTGCGGCAGACGGCCCGGTTCAGCTTTCGAGGCCGGGAAGTGCCGATGATCGGCATGATGGAGCTCGATACCCGCTCTAAGAAAACGCGGCTGGTGGCGGTCAATCAGATGGGTGTCAAGCTGTTCGATCTGGAAGTGACCCAAAGCGGGGTCGTGGAACATTACCTGCTGCCCCAGCTGGCCCGCTATCCCCGTTTTGGTGAGGCGGTTGCGGTTTCACTTCGTCGAATCTTTCTGTCGCCCGTTCCAATCCAGGAAACCGACGTTCTGGAAACAAGGGAGGACGGCGGCTATCGTCTCAGCGGCGAGCGCAATGCCGACCAGGTTGCGTTTCTGTTCGGCAGCGACCCGGTGCGGTTGATTGAACAAACCCTGCGGGGCCCGAAGGACGACTGGAAGGTGGTCTATCTCGATTATTGCCTCCTTGCGGAACAGCCTTATCCCAGGGAAATCGTACTGGAGGACCGGCGAGCCGGCTACAGGCTCGATTTGCGGATCGACAGCATAGAACACGGGGGTAACCGTTTATGAGCAGGCTGAAAAGAGCAATCGGCCGGGCGGCAGTGACTGACGCCGAGATAGACCAGGAGGGCGGGATCAGCCGCACTTTCCGCTTCCCCTCCGATTTTCTCGGATTTGCAGGCCATTTCCCCGGGTTTTCAATCGTGCCCGCAATTGTTCAGGTGATGGCGGCACAGCACCTGCCAGAACATTTAATGGCAACCGGGATGCGCTTGCGTGAGGTGAAAAACGCCAAGTTTTTTCTGCAACTCCGCCCCGAACAGGACATCAAAGTGCAGTGCCGTTTTCAACCGGGGGAGGATGAATGCCGTGTGGAGGCCCGTTTGACCTGTGAGCAGGGTTTGGCGGCTACCTTTACCCTAAAATTTTCTTCCGAGAGGTCCCCGGCATGAACAAACCCTATTTTCCCATGCAACCCGGCCAGCCGGACCCCCTGCGCGTCAGCGTCGAACGGGTGGTGCGATTCGAGGAGGTCGACCCCCTCGGCATCGTCTGGCATGGGCGATACCCGAGTTTTTTCGAGGATGCCCGGGTCGCGCTTGGAGAGAAGTACGGCATCGGTTACCTCGATTTTTACCGGGAACAGGTGTTGGCCCCGATCCGGAAGATGCATGTGGACTATTTTCGACCCCTGATGTTCGGTCAGCGGTTTTATATAGAGGGAATTCTCCATTTCAGCGAGGCCGCCCGACTCAACTTCGAATTTATTTTGCGCAATGAGGCGGGGGAAATAACCTCCTCAGGATATACCGTGCAGATGATGATGGACAGCGAACACAACGTATTGCTGGCACAGCCCGAATTTTACTTCGATTTTCTTCGGCGCTGGCGGGAAGGGAGTCTGAGGTGAAGGACGTCGTCATCACGGCTGCCGCCGCCGTGACCGGTTTGGGCGATACACTGGACACGACATGGGAAAGACTGCTTCGCGGGGAGAGCGCTTTCGCTCCCGTGGAACGCTTCGACACCGGCGCGTATACCAGTTCGATGGCCGCCTGCGTACCGGGTCTGCCGCTTTCTCGCTGCGGTTCGCGGTTGCCCTCCCTGCTTGACCGGTTGCTTGCCCAAGTCGATTCCGTTCCCGCTGACAGCCGCCTGCTGTTGGCCACGACCAAGGGGGCCGTCGATCTTTTCGATCAGCAACGCAACGGCAGGCCGCTAGCGGTCGGGGAAGTCTTTCCGAAAACCCTGCTGGACGATCTCGGCGATCGTTTCGGCCTGGAGAAGCCCTTTTGCAACATCAACGCTGCCTGCGCCTCCTCCACCATCGCCGTAGGGAGGGGAGCTGCCGCCATCGCCCATGGCCGGGCGGAGGCGGTGCTGGTCGTCTGCTGCGATCTGGTCACCGAATTCGTATTGTCCGGGTTTTCCGCGCTCATGGCGCTCGATCCGGAGGGCAGCCGCCCCTTCGATCGGAACCGGGCGGGATTGACCCTGGGCGAGGGAGCGGCAGCGTTGCTGCTGATGAGCCGTGAACGGGCCGAAGAGGAAGAACGTCCCGTACTGGCCCGGATTCTCGGCTGGGGCGCCGCCAACGACGCCCATCACATTACGGCCCCGGCAAGAGACGGCAGCGGCCTGATTCTCGCCGTGCGCCAGGCTCTGCAAACCGCCGGCATATCTTGTGAAGCGGTGGACGGCATCAGCGCCCACGGCACCGGAACCGTCTATAACGACCTGATGGAACTGACCGCATTCCGTGCCCTGTTTGGCGAGGAGATTCCGCCGCTGCATTCGGTCAAAGGGGCGATCGGTCACACCCTCGGTGCCGCGGGCGGCATCGAAATCGCCCTCGGCATCCGTTCCCTGGACACCGGACTGTTACCACCTACCGTTGGCCTGAATGAACCGGAACCCGCCGCCCTTGGCCTCGTCGATACCAGGATCCGTCCTTTCAGGGGGCAGGTACTGCTCAGTACCAACTCGGGATTCGGCGGCATCAACAGCGCTGTGCTGCTTGGACGGGAGGTGGCAGGATGAGGGCTTCAGTCATCGGCATCGGATGGATTACCGCCGCCGGCATCGGCAGGGGAAGACGGAAGGATCCTTTCGCCATGCTTCCTGGCGATCTGCCGGTTTTCACCCGCAAGGATGTGTTCGCCGAGGCTTTTCCCCGGTTCGGGCGTCTGGATGGGTTTTCCCGTCTCGGTCTCGCCGGCATCGCTCTGGCTCTGGACGATGCCGGGCTGGATCAGTGGGAACAGAAAAGGAACATCGGGGTCATGGCTGGTACGACCTATGGATGTCTGGCAACCGACATCGCCTATTTCGACACGGTTCTTCCCGAGAAGGGGGCGATGGCCAGTCCCAACCTGTTTGCCTACACCCTGTCGAACACGTTCCTTGGCGAGGCGGCGATCCGATTCGGCCTGACCGGCAGCAGTCTGGTCGTCAACGATTCCGATCACGCCGGTTTTTCCCCGCTGCGGATGGCCCTGGAAAGCCTCGCCTGGGGCGAGTCTCCGACCATGCTCGCCGGCATCTGCGACCTGGCGCCGATGGCAGGGATGGCACCAACACAGGGGCCGCCACCGGGTACGGTGTTTTTGGTACTCACCGCAAGCAGACCCGATTCGACCCGGGTTTATGCCGAAATCACCATGGATAACTCCGGGGTTGTTTCGGTCAACGGGTTTGCTGTCAAGAGTTGGATAAGTCTGGTCGAGGGTTGTCTGGCAGGATGCTGAAAAGCAGGTGGGTCCCCTTTGGCTCATGCGTCCCATAGGTCCCATACCGTCAGGATTCAAAGACGATTAAGCAAACAACGGGAGTTTTTGCCCATGAAAATGAAATTGATCTACCCCCGCTGGCCCAAACTCGACCGGCAGACCGAGTTTCACCTGCCGCCGCACGGGCCTGCGGTCTTTGCCGCTACGGTGCCGTCCGAGGTCGAACTCGAATTCACCGACGAGAACCTCGAGACGGTCGATTTTGAAAAGCCGGTCGACCTTGTTGGGATCTCCACCATGCTGACCGCCCAGCTGCCGCGGGCCTTCGAGATCGCCGGAGAGTTTCGCCGGCGCGGCGTACCGGTTATTTTCGGCGGCATTTCCACCATGTTGCATGCCGAAGAAGTGGCAAACCATGCCGATTCCGTTTTCCTCGGCGAAACCGAAGGGCGTTTCGGACAGGTGGTCGACGATTTCAAAAAGGGCCGGCTGAAGAAAGTCTACGACTACATGCAGGATCCCCCCGATACGGCCCTGATCGGTACGGCCCGCCGGGAAATTCTCAATCGCGAACTGTACAACTATCGCGGGGTGCAGATGCTGGATCTGGTGCATGCCTCCCGCGGCTGCAAGTTCGACTGTTTCCCCTGCTGCACCGGATTTCTCGGCGGCAAAAAATTCCGTCCCCGCCCTATCGACAGGGTCATCGAGGAGATGGAGTCGATCCGCAACAATCGTCTGTTCATCGTCGACAATTCTTTGGCCCAGGACAAGCAGTGGCTCAAGGATCTCTTCACCGCCATGGCGCCTTTGAAGAAGAAATGGGTCAGTCATCCGATACTGGATGACGACGAGATTCTCAAACTGGCCGCCGACGCCGGTGCCTGGTATGTCTACCAGGCGGTGTTCGATACCTCGGACTTCATTCGCAACCGTATTCGCCGTCTCAAAGATCATGGCATCGGCGTGGAGGGAACCATTATCCTGGGGACCGACGAGCAGGACGAAGATTATATCAAGCGTCTGGTCGACTTTCTGCTGGAGGTTGAACTCGACGTGGCGGAGTTCACCATCCTCACCCCCTTCATGCATTCCCCGATCAGGCGCCAGATGGAGCTGGAGGGACGCATCCTAAGCAACGACTGGAGCCGCTACACGGCCGACAAGGTGGTTTTTCAGCCGAAGCAGATGACCCCGGAAAAGCTGCAGGAACTTTATTATTATGCCTGGGACACCTTCTACGCCGATTCAGGTCATCAGTTGAAGATGGGAGAGCTTTTCAAGCAGGTCATGCGCCGGGAGATGGACGACGGAACATACCGTCGCTACGATCCGAAAAAGCGGCGCAATTTCAAAAAACAACAGGAGTTTCTCAGCTCATGAGCCGGGTCTTCCTCTTCTCCGCCAACACCACCATAGAACCCTACCCGGTCTATCCCCTGGGCATGGCGCTCCTGGCCGGCGCCCTCGCCGAGCGGGGTCATGAGGTGCGGCAGTACGATTTTCTGGCGGCCGGCGAGAATGAAGAGGGACTCTGCCGGGAAATGGAGACATTCGCACCCGATCTGGTCGGCATGTCCCTGCGCAACATCGACAACGTCGACTCCTTCTGCGCGGAAAATGCCTGGTACCTGGCTCAGGCCCGGGAGCTGGTGCAGGGAATCCGGAAAACCACCACAGCACCTCTGGTTGTGGGTGGTCCGGCTTTTTCCATCATGCCTGAGGAGATTCTGGCTTATCTCGGCGCCGACTACGGCATCATCGGTGAGGGGGAGCAGGCCCTCTGCCGGTTGCTGGACGATCTGGCGGCGGGCAGGGAGCTTCCAGCCCTGATCCCGGCCGGAGAACCCTTGCAGGGATCGGAGATGGCGACCCCGCTGTTTCAGCCGGAACTCGTCGATTTTTACCTGGGGAAAAGCGGCATCATCAACCTGCAGACCAAGCGCGGCTGTCCCTACCGCTGCAGCTATTGCACCTATCCGCAACTGGAAGGCAGGAACTTTCGGCCGCGCCCGGTCAAGATGGTGGCGGATGACCTGGAACGGATTCGCCGGGAGAACCCGGAGGCCAGCGTCTTTTTCACCGACTCGGTGTTCAACGATCCCGGCGGGTATTACCTGGAGCTGGCCGAGGAGATTCTGCAGCGCGGAGTGATTATTCCCTGGAGCGCTTTTTTTCGCCCGCAGGATTTGGGACGCAAGGAACTGGAGGTGTTGAAGCGGGCCGGTCTCTATGCACTGGAACTGGGCACCGACGCGGCCAGCGATGCCACCCTGGCAGGCATGGACAAGGGATTCTCCTTTGCCGATGTTCTGAGGGTGAATGAGGCCTGCCTGGCCGAGGAGCTTCCCTGCGCCCACTTCATCATTTTTGGAGGGCCCGGGGAAACGCCCGAAACGGTGGAGGAGGGTCTCGGCAATATCGCTCGACTCGGACCGTCGGTTGTATTCGCCTTTTCCGGAATTCGCATCCTGCCGGGGGCGCCGCTGCAGCAACAGGCGGTGACAGAAGGGATTGTTACGGCTGATCAATCGTTGCTGATGCCCGCTTACTACTACTCCCCCCGGATCGATCCGGAGGCGATGAACGCCGCCATTGAAAAATCCTTCAAAGGTCGACGGAACAGGATATTCCCCCCGTCCGAAGGGCAGGCCCGGCTGGCGGTGATGCGCAAATTCGGGTTTAACGGCATTCTTTGGGACAAGTTGATTTCTTTCGGAAAAAAGCCGAGTTGAAAATCGTTTTTAAATAAGTCATATGGGACCCATAGGACCTATGGTCCCGTGAAACAAAAACAAGATGACCCATCTCAACCAAGACACCATCCTCCTGATCCATCCCCTCGGCTATCGGCCGGAGCGTGCCGGCCGCGATATTTCGCGGCTGGCCAATCTGATGCCGCCGTTGGGGCTGGCCGGCATCGCCGCCTATCTGGAACAGCGGGGGATTCGGTCCCATATCGTCGACTGCTTTGCCCATCCCGACGACGAGCGTGTCATTCGCGACACTCTGCGCGAAAAGCGTCCCGGCTTCATCGGTTTCAGCTGCACCACCTCCAGCTTTCTTGACGGGGTGAGACTGGCGGCCATGGCCCGCCGGGAGTTGCCGGGAGTTCGCACCGTGTTCGGCGGTCCTCATGTGTCGGCCCTGCGGGAGCGGCTGCTGCGCGACTATCCCGACGTCGACTACCTGGTGGTCGGAGAGGGCGAACAGACGCTGGCGGACCTGATTGAAGCCGAGGGCCAGGGTGCCGAGGCCATTCCCGGCGTTGTCTGCCGCCGGGGAGGGGAGGCGATATTCGGCGGCTTCCGCGGAAAGTGGATTGAGCTGGATGACCTGCCCTTTCCCGCCTATGAAAAACTGGCGGGCTATCCGGCCGCCTATCAGCTGCCGATTTTCAACTACCCGCGCACGCCGAACACCAGCTGCATCTCCAGTCGCGGTTGTCCCTATGCCTGCACCTATTGCGACCGTTCGGTGTTCCGCCGCTCTTTTCGCTTCAATTCGGCGGACTACCTCTACGCCCACCTCGCCTATCTGCGGGAGCGTTTCGGCATCCGTCACGTCAATTTCTACGACGATCAGTTCACCTTCAACCGCCGGCGAGTCGAGGACTTTTGCCGTATGATGATCGACCGCCCCCTCGGCATGACCTTCAACTGTGCGGTACGGGCCGAGCATGTCGATTTCGACCTGCTGCGGCAGATGAAGGCGGCCGGTTGCTGGATGGTGAGTCTCGGCATCGAAACCGGCGATCCCGAACTGCTCGCCCGGCATCGGCAGAATGCCGATCTGGAAATGCTGGCCGACACCATACGCCTGGTGAAGAAGGCCCGCATCCGGGTCAAGGGGCTGCTGATGATGGGCCTGCCCGGCGAATCGGAATCGAGCATCCGCCGCAGCATGGAGTACGTCTATTCCCTGCCCATCGACGATTTCAACCTGGCGAAATTCACGCCCTTTCCCGGTTCGCCCCTCTACGAACGGATACATGAGATGGGCTGTTTCGACGAGGACTGGGAGCAGATGGACTGCATGCATTTCAGGTTCATCCCGCACGGCATGAGCCGTGAACGGCTGGAAAAGCTGTTCATCGAATTTTACAAACGCCATTTCCAGCGCCCCCGGGTGCTGGCTGGTTATGTCGCCATGCTCTGGCGCTCGCCCGACAGCTGGAAGCGCTTCGCCCTCAACCTGGGGGATTTCCTGCGGTTTGCCCGCAGCAACCGGCGCATTGCCGGAAAGGGGGCGGCCGATGCCTGAAACGGTGCGCCTGCTGGTGGTGATCCCTCTCTACAACCACGGCGCCACGGTGCGCTCTGTGGTGGAAAAGACTCTGGCGATCCATGATCGGGTGGTGGTGGTCGACGACGGCAGCGTGGACGGCGGGGCAGATACCTTGGCCGGATTGCCGGTGGCAGTGCTGCGCCATGAGATCAATCGCGGCAAGGGCGCGGCGATCATGACCGCGGCCCGGGAGGCGCGGCGGCAGGGGATGACCCATATAGCCACCATCGATGCCGACGACCAGCACGATCCCGCCGATCTTCCCAAACTGCTGGCAGTTGCCCGGGAAAATTCCCTGGCGGTTGTGGTCGGCAAACGCGACTTCAATACCGAGAATGTTCCGGGAGGCAGCCGTTTCGGCCGCAAATTTTCCAATTTCTGGCTGCGACTGCAGACCGGAAGGTCACTGGGCGACACCCAGAGCGGCTTTCGCATCTATCCTCTGCGGGTGCTGGAGGGCCTCAAGCTCGGGGAGGTTCGTTACTCCTTCGAGATCGAGGTGCTGGTCAAGGCTGCCTGGGCCGGGGTGCCGCTGCTGGAGGCGCCGATTTCCGTGCATTATCCCCCCCGTGAAGAGCGGGTTTCCCATTTCCGCGGGTTCATGGACAACTTCCGCCTGACCCTGCTCAACACCCGTCTGACCCTGCGCTCGGTGGCTCCCTGGCCCCACCGCAAGATTGTCCCGGCCGGGGAGAGCGGTAACAAGCCCAGCGTGCTGCGGCCCATGCAGTCGCTGCGCACCTTGCTGACGGAGAATACCACCCCGGGCCAGCTGGCGGCTGCCGGGGCCCTGGGGGTGATGCTGGGCGCGGCCCCGCTGATCGCCTGTCATACCATCGCCATTCTGTTCGCCGCCGGTTTTCTGCGGCTCAACAAGGTGGCGGCGGTCAGCACCAGTCAGCTCTGCATGCCGCCCATCGTGCCGGCACTGTGCATCGAAGCTGGTTATTATATGCGCCACGGCAAGTTTCTCACCGAGGTGTCTCTGGAAACGCTCGGCTACCAGGGGGCGCAGCGTCTGTGGGAGTGGCTGCTGGGGTCGCTGGTCATCGGTCCGGTCCTGGCCCTGGCGGTGGCCGCCGTGATTTACGTCATGGCATGGATTGTAAAGAGTGAAGATGTCATCACCGAATAAAGAGAGATCGGTGGATAAGAAGAGCTGGACCAGCCGCAGCATCGGCGCCGCCTGGCAGCACCGTTTCTTCTATGGATTGATCCGTCTGTGCGGACGGCGGGCAGCTTACGCCATGCTCGCCGTGGTGATCTTTTACTACATGCTGTTCCGCCCCGACCAGCGCCGCAAAAGCGAATTCTATCTGCGTCGCCGTTTCCCTGGCGCGAGGGGCCTGCGGCTTTGGCTGCACAGCTACCGCATGAGCCTGGCTCTGGGAAAGTCCCTGATCGACCGGGCGGTGGTCGGCATCCTTGGTTCCTCCTCGACGCGCGTGGATCTGGAGGGGAAGGAGGAATTGCTGGCGTTGCTCGCTGAGGGCAAAGGGCTGATCCTGATCACTGCTCATGTCGGTTCCTGGCAGACGGCGATGGCCGCCCTCGATTTTCTCAACCAGCCGGTCAGTCTTCTCCTGCAGCGGGAAGCGGGCGACATCGACCGGCACTATTTCGAGCATGGCGGCCGGGATTGCCCGTTTCGCATCATCGACCCGAGCGGCTACCTGGGCGGGGCCCTGGAGATGATAGAGGTGCTCAAGAACGGAGAGATCCTCTCGGTCATGAGTGACCGGATGCTGGGTAGCGACAGAAACGCCGTGGCCGTCGATTTTCTTGGTGACCCGGTCCCGTTTCCATTCAGCGCCTACAAGCTGGCCTCTGCCACCGGCGCACCGGTCGGAGTGCTGCTTTCGGCCAAAACCGGTGTCGACAGCTACGAACTGCGCCTGGCGCGAGTGATTCGGGTGCCCTCCGGGCTGCGTCGCGGCAGCGAAGCCTTTGTTCCTTATGTCCGGCAGTTTGCCGAGACCTTGGAAGAATATACGCAGCGTTACCCCTATCAGTTTTTCAATTTCTACGACATGTGGGATTCGGAATTCGCGGAATCCGCGCCCGACCCCCAAGACCATAAGGAGTGATACGGAAATGTCGACCAAGGAAAAACTCAAGCAGATATTGGTGGAAGATCTCAATCTGGAAGACATGACTCCCGAGGAGATCGAAGACGACGCCCCTTTGTTCGGCGAAGGGCTGGGGCTCGATTCCCTCGATGCCGTCGAAATCGTGGTGCTGGTGCAGAAGCATTTCGGCGTGGAGATCAAGGATATGGAGGAGGGGCGTCCGGCCCTGCAGTCGATCAACAGCCTCGCGGCGTTCATCGAGGCGAAGCGGGCCGCATGAGTCCCCAGCGACCCATCGCCGTGACCGGCGCCGGATGCCTGTGTGCCGCCGGACCCGATCTCGACGCCTGCGTGGCCAGTCTGTTCGCCGGCAGACGGGCACCGCAGCCGCCGCGGCTGTTCAGCACCGGTCATCCGGTCCGTTACCCGGTGTTCGAGGTGCCGGAGGAATTTTTCCCCGTCGCTGTGCCTGCTGATCCGGAATTGCTGCGTACCGCCCGGCTCGCCATAGCGGTCTCGGCCGAGGCCCTGTCCGATGCCGGTTGGGAGGCTGCCGGGCTCAAGGATCTGCGGGTCGGCGTGATCATTGGCACCACGGTCGGCAGTGCCCTGAACAGCGAGGAGTTCTATCGCGACTTCCGCCAGGGCGGCCGTCCGCTGATGGCGCCTATCCGGCGTTTTCTGCGCAGCAATCCGGCTGCGGCCGTGGCCCGCCACTTCAATCTGAACGGCCCGGTCCAGACCGTGGTCAACGCCTGTTCTTCGGGCACCGACGCGATAGGCATTGCCGCCCAGTGGCTGCGGGACGATCTCTGCGATCTGGTGCTGGCCGGCGGTGCGGACGAGTTGTGCCGCACCACCTGCAACGGCTTCATCTCGCTGATGATCACCGACAGCGAACCGGTGCGACCCTTCGACCGCAACCGAAAGGGCCTCAATCTCGGCGAGGGAGCGGGTATGCTGGTGCTGGAAAAGGACGATCTGGCCCGCCGCAGGCCGGGACGGATTCGCGCCCGGATGGTCGGCTATGGCGGCGCCTGCGATGCCCATCACCTGACCGCCCCCCATCCCGGGGGGGACGGTCTGAAGCGGGCGCTGCGGGAGGTCCTGGAGGCCTGTGGGGCCGGGCCGGCAGATATTGCTTTCGTCAATGCCCACGGTACCGGAACCCCCGACAACGACAAGGTGGAAAGCCGCGTTTTGGCTGAAATTCTGCCCGAGGTGCCGTTTCTTTCCACTAAGGGTTTCACCGGACATACCCTGGGTGCCGCCGGCGGCATCGAGGCCTCACTGACCGTGGCCTGCCTCGAAAAGGGCCGCATCCCGGCCAGTATCGGTTTCAGCGAACCGGATCTCGAACTGCCTGTCGTGCCGGTCGGGGAAACGACGGAAATATCCGGCCGACTCGCCTTGTCCCAGTCCCTGGCCTTTGGTGGCAACAATGCGGTGATCGTGTTCGGGAAGGGGGAGCGTTCATGAACCGGATGGCCATTCAGGGGGTGGGAGTGGTTGGCGGGTTCGGTTGTGGAATTGCCGATCTGGAGGACCGACTGGAAAAAGGTGGTGCGGAACCGACCGAGTTGGCGGTAACCGCCGGGGGCGAAGAGGTGAGCTTTTTAGCCTTTCAGGCCGACCCATCGCCCCTCGAACGCTTTCTCAATAAGCGCCAGACCCGGCGCATCGACCACTTTTCCAAAATGGCGCTGCTCGGTGCCCATCTGGCCCTCGAGGACGCCGGGGCCCTTGACGCCCCTCGGGACCGCATGGGCGTGGTGATTGCCACCGGGTACGGACCCACCCGCACCACCTTTGCGTTTCTCGATTCGGTGTTGGAAGACGGCGACGCCTTCGCTTCGCCCACCCATTTTTCCAACTCGGTTCACAACGCCGCCGCAGCTCACGTCGCCATCCAGCTCAAGGCGACCGGTCCGAGCCTGACGGTAAGCCAGTTCGGGATGTCGGTGGCCTCGGCCCTGCTGACCGCCCGCCAATGGCTGGCCGAGGGCCGGGTGCACAGCGTGCTTTTCGGCGCCGTGGATGAGGTCTGCGCCGTGCTCGGCTACTGCTGGGACTCGTTTTTTCCAGGCTCAGGGGGGCCGATCGAACCCTTCGTTTTCGATCGCCAGACCGCCGTGCCCGGTGAAGGCGCGGCCTTCTTCCTGCTGACCCGGGATGAGCAGGCGCGCTACGGCCATGTTTCTCGATTGGATCAGGGGCGTATCCGCCCGCAGATGTTTTCCGGCGGCACCTGGCTGCTCAACGCCGACGGCCATCGGGCCTGCAGCGTTTCCTACCGGGACATTCTCACCGGAGCGGCCTGCGTGGCCGCCAGCACCCCCTGCTTCGGCAGCCTGCCGGTGGGACAGGGTTTCGATCTGGCGGTGGCGGCCCTCGCAGTACGGAACGGCCGGTTGCCCGCGACCAGCGGTGCCGGCCAACTGCCCGGCGATTGGCGGTCGGCTGGGGGAATGGTGCTGGAAGGGCTGAGCTGTTTGAAATGCGATGGTGACGGCAATTTCGGTTTGATCGAAGTGGAAAGAAACTTCAGGGCTTGAAAGGAGGTGCGTGTGAGGGAATGGCCATCGCTTTCAGGTTGTCTTGTCATGGTCGCCATCCTGTCCGCAATTCTGCTGCCGGCAGATAGCTGGGGAGCGGAGGAATACGTTTCCACCCGCTACGGGATGGGAGGAAACCTCGGTTTGGTCTACGATCCGGGCGGCGACTACGATTTTGTCCAGGTCAATGGGTTCGCCCTGTTCGACTACGATGCCATCTGGCCCCATCGGGCGCCGGAGGCTTTACGCTTCAAAGTCGAGGCCAATGCCGGAGCAACCCTCGAGCACCGCGTGCGAGCCATCGTTTCGGCCAATATGCTTGCCCTCTACTATTTCGATTTCTGGCGTACGGCGACTTTACGGCCGTACGGTGAGGCGGGAATCGGCCTGATCTACACCGATTTCCAGGTCAACGGGCAGGGGCTTCGCATCAATTTCAACCCTCAACTGGGCATCGGTGCCGAGTTCGACTGCGGCAGCGGCATGCCCTGGTTTGCCGCCCTGCGTCTGCACCATGTGTCCAACGCCGGTCTGCATAAGGATAACCGGGGGATCAATTCACTGGTTTTCCAGGTCGGCTTCTTTTTTCCCTAGAAGCTTTTCGGAAATCCTGAGAAGGGATTTTTTCTTACCGATGGACAGCGTTACAGAAGTTCTAACTGCGTTTTCACCCGAACAAAGGAGGAATTATGCTGAAGATGGTGTTTGCGGTAGGTATCTGTTTGGTTATGTCGATGACGGCACTCGCTCATGGCATGGACGACGGACCTGATGGCCAGGATCTTGTGGAAAAGTTGAATTCCGGCAGCAGTGCGCAGAGGATCCAGATCGCCAAAGTCATCACCCAATCCGGAATCGAGAACCAGGCCCTGTATGCAAAGATCGCGTCCCTGTTGCGGGAGGGTTATCCTTTGGCGACCGATTCGGATAAGGTGGACGAAATGTCCTGGCTTTGCAAGGCTCTGGCTGCTTCCGGAAATCAGGAATACAGACCCCTGCTGCAGGAAATAGCCGATCTCGCTCCCAGTGCAAAATTACAGCGCTATGCCGCACAAAGCAGCGATCTGATCGGGGAGTATGCGGAACGGATGCGGATTCTGAATGAGACGAAAAACTGGAGTGGGGATCTGACCGAGGAAGAAAATCGCCTGGTCGCCATGCTGAACTCGGACAAGATTCAATTGAAAAAAGACGCTGCCAAAACAGTCGCCCGAAAAATGAGTGCCCATGAAAAAGTCTACGAGGTCGTTGCGGCCGAGTTGCAGAAGATGGTGGCCGAGGGGCGCTCCAGTTCCGATGATATCGATACCATGGCCTGGATGTGCAAGGCTTTGGCTGCCTCCGGAAACAGGAAACATGCGGCGACCTTGACTCAGGTTCATGATAAGACAGCCAACATGAAACTGAAAACCCACGCATCCAAGGCATTGAAACAGATCGATTAGCGGATTTGGAATGACAAGAAAGGGATTGCATTGAAACAGGAAGAGGTTCCCCAGGACGAGGCCATTCTCGGCCGGTGGCACGGGATCTGCTATGCGCTCGACGAGGCCGGGCGTTACGTTCTCGCCCCCAGTGCAGGTTGGGACCCGGCCAACGTGGCCAACCTGCAGGCCTGGGAGGTCATTGCCGAACAGGTCGAACAGGCCATCGCGGCGGTGCGCGGCGGCGAGGCCAGTCCCCTCGCTTTTCACATGGCCCGCCTGCAGATGGATATCGGTCTGCTGGCCCATTATGCGCGCTTGACGCGGTGGCGGGTGAAGCGCCACCTGCGCCCCGAAGTCTTTGTCCGGCTCAACCCGAAATTGCGCGAACGCTATGCACGGATCTTCGGGGTTGCCCTGCAAGAACTCGATCGTATTCCTGAAAAACCGGAACTTCCCGTGGTTCCGGTTGAGATTATTGAAGAGGACCGGAACCAGTGAACATCGATTTCAACCACCGCCAATCGGCCCACTGCGAGAGCGGTGTCACCGCCAACCTGTTTTTTCATCACGGTATACCCCTGTCGGAAGCGATGGCCTTCGGCATCGGATCGGGCCTTTTTTTCGGTTATCTTCCCTTCGTGAGGGTCAACGGAATGCCCCTGGTGACGTTTCGGTCGGCGCCGGGGTCTATTTTCAGGCGGGTGGCCGAACGTCTCAAGGTCAAGGTTGTCCGGCAGAGATTTCGTGATCCCGGCAAGTCGATGCAGGCTCTCGACAGGGCTCTTGAACAGCAGATACCGGTAGGTCTTCAGACCGGCGTTTTCTGGCTGCCCTATTTTCCGCCGGCTTTGCGCTTTCATTTCAATGCCCATAATCTCGTAGTCTGCGGCCGCGAGGGGAACGATTACCGCATCAGCGATCCGGTCATCGACGAACCTGTTCTCTGCCCCCGCGAGGATCTGATGCAGGCCCGTTTCGCCCAGGGCGCACTGGCGCCGAAGGGGGCCATGTTTTATCTCAAATCTGTACCGTCAGAGATCGATCTGCGGCCAGCGGTCAGAGCCGGCATACGGGAGGTTGGTCGCCGCATGATCAAGACGCCGGTGCCGATCATCGGGGTTCGCGGTATCCGCTTCCTCGCAGGACAGCTCGAAAAGTGGCCGCAGAAGCTCGGCCCTAAAAGGGCCGGACACTATCTCGGCCATCTCATCCGCATGCAGGAGGAGATTGGCACCGGGGGCGGCGGTTTTCGCTTCATCTATGCTGCCTTTCTGCAGGAGGCGGCCGAACTGCTGGACCAGCCGGGATTGGGCGAACTTTCCCGGGAACTGACCGGTATCGGGGACCGCTGGCGGGAGTTTGCCCTGTTCGCCGCCCGTCGCTGCAAGGGGCGCGGCGAGGAGGAAACCTCCTATCCCCGTCTCGCAAAAATTCTGCGGGACTGCGCCGATCGGGAGGAAAAGCTGTTTCGGGCGCTGTTGGCCGAGGTTTGATCGCCAATCGAAATCTAAATCGCTATCGAAATCGGGTTTCAGTTTTCTTTTGGTTTCCGAAATAAATAAATCAAGGTCAAAGGCCGATTTCGATTTCGATCCCGATTTCGATTTGGGCTTGTGAAACGTCCCTCTGTGCTTTGTGGTGAAACCTTTTGTTCTCGTCTGTTTTTCAGGTGATTCAAGATGAATCTAGCCCCCATTCAGAGTGAGCCGGCCTCGGGGCCGGAAGTCGTTTCGGCGGCTGACCTGTTTTTTCGCTATCCGGGAGGCGCCCAGGCGGCGGTGGCCGGCTTGTCCCTCTCCGTTCCCGAGGGAGCAGTTTTCGGGCTGCTGGGGCCCAATGGAGCGGGGAAAACCACCACTATCGCAATGCTGAGCAACCTGCTGCGGCCCGCCGCCGGCAGTCTCAGGGTGTGCGGCGTCGACCTGATGCGCGAACCCCATAAGGTGCGGCGGCAGATCGGCCTGGTCCCTCAGGAGGTGGCCCTCTATCCGACGTTGACCGTCAAGGAAAACCTGCGCTATTTCGGACGCCTGTTCGGCATGGGGGGCAGGGATCTGAACCGGCGCATGGATGAGTGCCTGGACATGGTCGGCTTGCGTGACCATGGGGACAGTCGCATCGAAACCTTTTCGGGAGGTATGAAGCGTCGAGCCAATCTGGCGGCGGGCATCGTCCATCGGCCAAGGCTGCTGTTTCTCGACGAGCCGACGGTTGGCATCGACCCCCAGTCCCGCAGCACGATCCTGGAAAATCTCTTCCTGCTGCAAAAGGAGGGGATGACCCTAATCTACACCACGCATTACATGGAAGAGGCGCAGCGACTCTGTTCCCGGCTGGCCATCATCGACGGAGGGAGGGTGATCGCCGAGGGGCTGCCGGAAGAACTGATCGCCGCCGGCGACGGCTGCCGGAACCTCGAGGATCTTTTTCTGCAGCTGACCGGCAGGCAGCTCCGGGACTGATTTACCGATGAACCAATTCTGGGCGACATTCTGCAAGGATCTTCTGGTGCTGAGCCGCGATCGCGCCGGGCTGCTGGTGCTTTTTTTCATGCCGGCGGTGCTGGTTCTGGTGGTCTCTCTGGTGCAGAACAACATTCTCGAAACCACCGGAAAGGGCGGTCTTCGCGTGCTTTTCGTTGACGCAGACGGCGGTGTTCTGGCCGAAAAGGTGCGCAAGCGCCTTGGGGCGGTGGAGTCACTGAAGCTGGTGGAAAGCGTGGAGGGTCCCTCCTTGAGCGAAGCCACGGCCCGCAGGATGGTGGCCGACGGAGACTATCAATTCGGCATTGTGGTTCCTGCCGGGTCCAGCCGGGTTTTTCAACATCGGGCTCGGGAACAGGCACGGGATGCTTTCCGCAAAAGGAGGCAGGGCGGTTCCCAGGTCGCAATGGAGCCCATGCCCCGGTTGACGGTTTTTTTCGATCCCACGGTGCAGGGTATTTTCCGCACCGCGGTCACCAGTTCCCTCAACCAGGTGCTGCTGGGGATCGAAACGGAGGAAAAAGGGCAGGAACTGAGCCGGGCCCTCAATACCGCTCTGGCCGCCCGCAGCGGCGGGTTCCTGGTGGGAGGGACCATCCTCGGCGAACGGGATCTGCATCGCCTGCTGGTCGAAGAGAGCCTGCTTTCGGTGATCGAGCAGCCTGCCTCTGCCAAAGCCGACCTGCCGATGCCCAACGCGGTGCAGCAGAACGTGCCGGCCTGGGCCCTGTTCGGCATGTTCTTCATCGTCGTTCCCCTTTCGGGCGCCCTGCTGCGCGAACGCCGCGAAGGAACCCTGCTGCGTCTGACGACCCTGCCGGTTTCCTACGGCGTGATCCTGCTGGGAAAGATCGCCGCTTATGCCCTGGTGTGCATGGTACAGTTCGGTTTCATGCTTGCGGCCGGCCGGTTTTTGCTGCCCTTGTTGGGCACACCGGTGCTCGATCTTCAGGGCCGTCTGCCTGCGGCTTTTTTTCTCGCCCTTTGCGCCGCATTGGCCGCCACCGGGTTCGGCCTGCTGATCGGCACCGCCGCCCGCAGCTATGAGCAGGCGTCCATGTCCGGCGCGGTTTCGGTGGTGGTGGCCGCGGCTTTGGGGGGGGTCATGGTGCCCGTTTACGTGATGCCCCGGGAGATTCAGTCGCTCAGCGCTTTTTCCCCCTTGTCATGGGGACTCGGCGGGTTCCTGGAAATCTTCGTACGCGGTGGAGGGGTGGCGGAGGTGACCGATAATGCGCTTTATCTGCTGGCTTTTTTTGCCGCGAACCTGGTCGTCGCCTGGGGGATTTTTCATCGACAGGGACGCCTCGGCGGTTAGCTCTCGAGCGGTCTCTATCGGCCTTTTATTTCAATTCAATTTCAGGAGTGGATCAGTCATGTCTTACACGTTGACTTTAACACTGGAGCAGGAACTTAAGGATTTGATCATCGAAGCTTGCAACGTGCCTGATCCGCCCAGGGATTTCCGGGACGATGCGCCGCTGATCGGGCCGGATTCGCCTTTGGGGCTCGATTCGCTCGATGCGGTGGAAGTGGTCGTCGAGGTGCAGAAAAAATATGGCGTGCGCATCGGCGGAGAGGATGCCAGCCGGGCCATACTGCAATCGATCGAAACCCTGGCAGGGTTTATCCGCAAGGAAAAGGGGGCGTAGAGTATTTACTGTGGAATAGATGGGTAGGCTATCTGTTCCTAATTTTGTCAGCAAAAACATCGGAGGGGCAACAAATGTTCAAGCCAATCATGAAGACCTGTATCTGTTCCATGCTATTGCTTTTTGTCACCACGGGCTGCGCTACACAGATTTCCAAACCTAAAAGTCAACCTCAACCCGCAAAAGTCCGTTTGGGCACATTTTCTACCGTGGAGATGAGGGAGGTTCAGATAAGTCCTGATTTTGCCGATGCAGCGGCCAACAAAAAAGCTGCTAAAAAGATCAATGAAATTATCTGTCGGGATATGAAGGTGATTTTTCCCAAACTTAAAGTTCTTGCAGCAAACGAAGACTTTTCAGGGTCGAAGGGCTCATTGCAAATCACCCCCGTCATCAAGGAAATCAAATTTATCGGCGGGGCGGCCAGGTTTTGGCTTGGCGCCATGGCTGGGAGTTCCGCGGTCCTGATGCAGGTTGACTATCGTAATGGTCAAACCGGTGAAGTGATAGCCGAACCGGAATTCCTCGAAGTTGCCAGTGCCTTTGCCGGCGGTTGGTCGATTGGTGCGACCGACAACCATATGCTTGAAAAAGTTGCAATGGATGTCACCTCCTACACGACCCTTTATCGCTAACCAATCTTTCGGTCGGCTATGGCCGAAATGAGTTAGATTGAAGAAAAAAGCCCGCCAGATGAATCAGGCGGGCTTTTTTACAGTTCTCGATTTATATCCAGTGCAAGGTTACCTAAACTGCCGTCAGCAGCATGTAGCACATGGAAAAGCGGCCGCTTTCGGGGATGAAGCAGAGCAGGGTCTGGCCTTTCTCGATCCGGCCGGAATGAAAAAGCTCCTCGAGGATAATGAAGATGGAAGCGGCGCCGGTGTTGCCCTTTTTAGCCAGGTTGGTAAACCAGCGTTCCAGTGGAATATGGAAGCCTATGGTCTTCATCCGCTCGTAGAGTTGCAGGCGGAAAAAATCTGAGGAGTAATGGGGCAGGAACCAGTCGACCTGGTCGGCCTGCAACCCGTAGCGATCCATCAGCCGGGGCAGGGTCCGGTCGGCTGCGGTGATGACGATCTCCTTGTTGAGAAGCTTGACGTCCTGTTTGATCAGGAAGGTGCCGTTGGCAGCGGCCTCGGTCCGGGAAGGCTGGTCCCGCCAGCCGGTTAGCAAACCGTCTTCGTTCATGGTCGCCCCCGCATACATGCAGGTGTCAAGCTCGTTGGCGAAGGAGACCAGATCGATCCAGTCGATGCGCAGGGACACACGGTCCGCCGCCGGTCGATCGCTGAGGAAGGCGGCGCCGGCTCCGTCGGACAGCATCCAGCGCAGAAAGTCAGCCTCGAAGGAAAGCACCGGCTGCTCCTCAAGGGCTTCGGCCCTGCCCGGAGCCACCGGATCGCACAGCCTTGAGCGCAGAAAGGTCGAAGCCAGTTCCGATCCTGCCGCCACCGCATTCCGGGTAAGGCCGAGGGCTACGTTCATATAGGCGTACTTCATGGCCGCCATGCCCGACATGCAAATTCCCGCCGCACTCATGACCTCGCAGGGAGCCCCACCCAGTTCACCATGCACCATCTGGCCGTGACCGGGCATGATCTGATCCGGGGAGGATGTCCCGCAGCCGAGACACTCGATGTCGCTCGTCGAAAAGCCGGGGAACGGATGCAGGCGGCGGATCGCCTCCGCCGTCAGCTGGGCGTTGGTGTGGGTGGTCTGCCCTGTTTGCGGATCAATGGCGTAATGGCGGGACTCGATGCGGTTGTTCCGCAAAATGATCCGCCGGGTTCGCGAGGGAACCTGGTTGACCATGCCCAGAACCTGTTCCATCTGCTCGTTGGATATCGGGGCGTTCGGCAGAAAAGCTGCCAGATCGGTAATGTAGACGGCCATTTCAATTAAACCTTACAGTCTGGCGCCGGCGTGACCGGTTTTGATCAGTTCGGCGAACTTTTCATAAAAAGTCCTCTCCTCAAGGAAGGTAGGGACCACGGCATTGGTCAGGGTGTAGTAATCGAGATCGTGATTGGTGATCCGGTCTTTCATGGCGGCATGCAGCGGCGTGCCGGGCAGAGGGGTCAGAACGGTATACATGGGCAGATCGATGGGGTTCGCCTCGGTCCAGGTTGCCAGGGCATCGAATCGGCGTTCGTCATAGTCGGGCGAGACGATGAAATCTCCGATGATGGTCAGGCCGATCTGCCTGAGAATATGGATCGCCTCCCGGTTGACGGCGGCCGTGCCGGCTTTGTTCATTTCGGCGAGGACCGTATCGCTGATCTCCTCGAAACCGATGATCACCGCCCGCAGGCCGATGTCCTTCCACAGCTGCAGCAGTTCGGGGTGCCGCACAACGGTATCGGCACGGACGTCGGCCAGATAGTGCTTGTGGATGCCCGCGTTGCGGATGGCTTCGGCCAGATGCCGGGCGTGCACCGGGCTGCCGAAGGTGTTGGCGTCCACCAGTCGGATAACCGGGGTGTTTCCCAGGCAGCGGATGTCGCGCAGCACGGTTTCGATGCTGCAGGTCAGGTAACGTCCGCCGGTGATCGAAGCTATGCAGCAGAAGGCGCAGTCGTGGGGGCAGCCGCAGGCCGAAGCGACGAATCCCATTTCCAGCCCCAGGGTAGGCAGAATGTATTGGGGGCGGTAGCGCTCGACAAGGTCGTATCGGGGCGGCCGGTCCTCCACCAGGTCTTCCCGGCTGTAGTCCCTGTGATGCCAGGCCAAAGGCCGTCCCGGGTTGGTGGCGGCGATCCCCGGAATGGACATCGTATCTTCTTTTTTCTCCAGAGCGTCGACCAGTTCGCGCAGGGCCTTCTTGCCCAGGCCGATGACCACGA
This sequence comes from Syntrophotaleaceae bacterium, assembly GCA_041390365.1. Lineage (NCBI taxonomy): Bacteria > Pseudomonadati > Thermodesulfobacteriota > Desulfuromonadia > Desulfuromonadales > Syntrophotaleaceae > Syntrophotaleaceae bacterium. The sequence goes on from JAWKQB010000004.1 coordinate 61,157, forward strand.
AATCGATTTCCGACCGGTTGAAGAATTCCGGATCATTCGATGCGTGCACACCCCCGGCGACCACTTTGGCGCCACAGCTTTCCCTGACCTGCCCTGCCAGGCGCAGCATGGTGTTGGCTTCGCAGGTCATCCCGGTAAAGCCCACCAGGTCGGGGACAAATTGGGCAATTTCAGACTCCAGGGCATCGGGTTCGACCTTCAGGTCGAGTATGCGAACCTCATGATTCGGCAGGTTTCCGGCCAGGACTTCCAGGGCGAGAGGCTCTCCGCGGAAAATCTGTTTCAGCGAGTCGATGCCGTAGCTTTCTTCGGGGATGCTGCGGCCGCAGTTGGGGGGATTGATTAACAGTATGCGCATGATTCCGGAAATAGCAGACTGGCGGATAGCCGAAGGTGTGGGTTTACAAGCATAAACTCATTTTTTAATAGCCCCGGGATCATATCCGCATACGATGTACATGTCAATTTGCAGAGAACGATAACTTGCAATTGCTGGAAAAAACCGGACGTTCTCGGGAATAATTATACTTTCAGGCTGCCCAGTTCGGCCAGGGGACGCACTTCGGAGATGCGGCAAACGGCCAGGTAATGGATGGACCGGGCCGCGAGTCGGCCGGCGGTGGCTCGAATGCGGTCGATCATCTGGTCGAAACGATCCCCTTCGGTTTCGAGGGCTGTCAGTTCCAGGTAGAGGCGACCTCCCTTCCAGTCCAGAATGGTAGCTCCCGGACGGAATATCGACAACACCGCTCTGGGGTTGGCCCGCAGGTTGGCGGCGGTTCGGTTGTCGCCCAGGCCCACCCAGACCTGTCCCTCATCGGTCATGAAAGCCGAGCCGATAATGGCTGTGTTGGGGGAACTGTCCGTTCCGCTGGTGCCCAGGGTGGTGATCCGATCGGATCCGTTCATCAATGCGGAAAGTTCTTCCAGGGTCACAAAAATAACCTCCGGTCCAGGTTCTCTTGTCTCCAGCCACCCGGTTCAGGAATTGCCTCCAGGTTTGCCAGTAGGCCTCGCCGCCGCAGCTGGAGAGGTCATTATGCCCGGCTTCGGCCATGAAGTGCAAGGATTTCGGTTCCGCTGCCAGGGTATAGAGAATGCTGGACATATCGGGGGGGACAATGGTATCTCGCCGACCGTGAAAAATCATGATAGGGGCCTCCACCGAGCCGATTTTCGCACGATTGTCATAATAGGGCGGAAAGGCCCAGGGCAGGGCCGAGAACAGCCTGGGATAACTGTGGCGAATCAGGTCGGGAATCGAGGTGAAGGGGCTTTCCAGCACCAGCCCGGCGGGCGGTTGTTCGAGGGCGAGTTGCAACGCGATCGCCGCACCGAGGGAATGACCGAAATAGATGATCTGATCCGACTGCCAGCCGAGATGCGTGAGAAAGTTCAAGGCGCCGCGGGCATCCTGATAGGTGCCTGCTTCAGTGGGCTTTCCTTTGCTAAAGCCAAAGCCCCGGTAGTCGAAAACGAAGATACCCGTATCGAGGCATTTGAACTTTTCCAGGACGGGCGCCAGGTGGGACAGATTGGTGGCGGTGCCGTGAAAAAAAAGGATAACCTGCCGTTTGTTCGATCCCGGCAGGTACCATCCGTAAAGGAGGTGCCCGTCCCCGGTCGGGAATAAAACCTCCTGAAATTCAAGGTTTTTTATTTCTTCAGAAAATGTCAGCTCCCGATCGGTGGTGAAAATAAAACGTTCGGGCATGGTGCATCCGGCTACGGCCAGGATTATCATAACAGAGGTTATGAAACAGGAAGAAGTGTGGTACAAGCATTTTCCGGGCAATGCCAAGAACATAGCCTGTTCTCCCTGGTTTCATCCCCGTCGTGACAGGGACGCAGAGATTATGACCGATTGAGGTCATTGACAGTGTCGGCTTTCAGATGTTCCCGTTAAGATTCTCCATGGCTGTGGTCTTAGACTCCTTAATCGGGAGCTGCCCGACCTGCTTCAGAAAGCTTTCCCATGCATCTTGATAGGAAGCCCCTCCCACAAGATAAGAATCGCTGTGCCCGGCGCCGGAAACGGACAAAAAAGTCTTCGGCTCGGGCGCACTTTCAAAAAGCTGCTTGCCCATGATCCAGGGAACGACCTGGTCCCGGTCTCCGTGAATCATCAGCAGGGGCTTTTGCAGGCGTGAAATCTTTCCCAGGTTGTCAAACCTCTCCCCGATGGCCCACCAGCCGACCAGAGCGTAGACCACCGGGGTTTTTATGCGAGCCATGTCCCGAAGCGAGGTGAAAGAGCATTCCAGAACCAGCCCGGCCGGCGGGTTTTCCAGAGCCATCTGCAGAGCTACCGCCGCCCCCATGCTGCGCCCGAAATAGATCGTCCGCTCCGGATTCCAGCCTCGGGTTTCCAGAAAACGCAATGCCGCCCGGCCGTCCCGGTAGAGGTCCTCCTCCTTCAGCGGCCGGCCCTCGCTGGCGCCGTAACCCCGATAATCGAAGATGAAAACGGGAAGACCCAGGTGGTTAAGATATTGCAGATTCTCTACCCGGTGAGTGATGTTTGCGGCATTGCCGTGGAAATACACGATCAGCGGACCGGGCGAAGCGGCCGGTACGTACCAGCCGTGAAGTCGAACCCCGTCATCGCTTTCGAACCAGATATCCTCGTAGTTGATGCCCCGGGCGTCCGGGGTTTGCAGAACATCCCGGCTGGATTGGAATACAAAGCGCGTCCCGTATTCGCAGCCGGAAAGGGTCATCGATCCTGCAAGCATGAGGTTGAGAAACAGTAAGAAGCGAAAACCGGGTGCAGGCATTCTTCCCTCCGAGTCAGTTGAGGTGGGGTTGGTAAAACTAATTATAGCAGCCGTTCCGAAAACGGCCGATAAAAGACCCGCAACAGTAAGTCATTGACGTAATGAGGACGAAAGGCTATCAATAGAAGGTCCTGTACGGGCTTGACCGGGCCGACTTGAGTCTCAACCCTTGGTGTTCTTCAGGAGGATTTCCTTATGCAGGAAGTGTGGTTTGCCCTCGGGGTGACCCTGTTTGCCGGGATGGCCACCGGCATCGGCAGCATCATCGCCTTTGTCGCCAAACGGCAAAACTTCCGGTTTCTGTCGATAGCGACAGGATTTTCCGCCGGAGTGATGCTCTATGTCTCCTTCGTGGAGATTTTTCCGAAGGGGGCGGACGCCCTGATCGGCAGTTACGGCGATTACTGGGGGCACTGGATCAACGTCGCCTCCTTTTTCGGCGGCATCCTCCTGATCGGTCTGGTGGATGCCCTGATCCCGGCGGCCGAAAACCCTCACGAAATCCCTTCCGAGGCCGAGACCGCCCCTTTGCGCAACCCGAGGGCTCCCCACCCCGACTTTTCCGATGTTTCTTCCGTTTACGAGAAAAGCGAGATCGTTGGTTTCCACGATCATAGCGCCCGGGGCCACAAGCTGATGCGGATGGGGCTGTTCACTGCCCTGGCCATCGGTATCCACAATTTCCCCGAAGGTCTGGCGACCTTTCTCGCTACCCTCGAAGATCCCAGCGTGGGGGTCGCGATTGCCGTGGCGATCGCCCTGCATAACATTCCAGAAGGGATCAGCGTCTCGGTGCCGATCTACTATGCGACGGGAAAGCGTCGCAAAGCCTTCTTCTTTTCCTTTCTCAGCGGCCTGGCGGAGCCGGTCGGGGCCCTTTTCGCCTATGTGATCCTGGGGTTTTTCCTCGGCGGCGAGCCTGGCGAGATTCCGTCACAGGTCATGGGTTTCCTCTTCGGCGGGGTGGCGGGGATCATGGTGTATATCAGCCTGGATGAACTGCTGCCGACGAGCCGGGCCTACGGCAAGGGGCATGACAGTCTGCTGGGTCTTCTCGGCGGCATGGTCGTCATGGCCATGAGCCTCCTGCTGATGAAATGATTTGGTTCCGGAATACAGGATATGGCTAGAAGATCTGCAAAATCAAAAACAAAGCGGAAAAGTCCCCTCCTCAAAAAGCTGTTTTTTTTGACAGCGGCCGGACTCCTGCTGCTGGCGGCCCTCTACACCCTCTACCTCGACGTTTCTGTCCGGTCCCGGTTCGAGGGGAAAAGGTTCGCCCTGCCTGCCCGGGTCTATGCCCGGCCCCTGGAGCTCTACCCCGGTCGATCCCTGAGCGCCGGCGAGCTGCGCGCCGAACTCGCCATGCTCGGATATCGCGAGACGTCCGATCCCCGGGAGCCAGGCACCTGCAGATTTGGCAGTCAGATGCTGGAACTGGTGAGCCGGCCCTTTACTTTCGGGGACGGGCGACAGGAGAGCCAATCCTTGCGGGTGGCGTTTGCGGGGGATCGGGTGCAGAGCCTGGTCGATCGCGGGAAGGGAACACCTCTCGACCTGGTGCGCCTGGAACCGGCCCTGATCGGCGGAATCTATCCCGGGAAAAACGAGGACCGGGTGCTGATCGGACTGAAGGAAGCGCCGGAGCACGTTGTCCATGCCCTGATAGCGGTGGAGGACAACCGTTTCTACACTCACCACGGCATCGATCCGCGGGGCATCCTGCGGGCCCTGTTCGCCACGGCCAGCGGCCGCGGGTTGCAGGGGGGCAGCACCCTGACCCAGCAGCTGGTCAAAAACTTCTACCTGACCTCCGAACGGACCCTGCGCCACAAATTCACCGAAATGATCATGGCGGTCCTGCTGGAGGTTCATTACAGCAAGGAGGAGATCCTCGAGACCTACCTCAACGAGGTCTACCTGGGGCAGGACGGCAACCGGGCCATCCATGGCTTCGGCCTGGCCAGTCAATTTTTCTTCGACAAGCCGCTGACCCGGATCGGTCTCCCCGAAGCCGCCCTGCTGGTCGGTCTGCTCAAGGGACCGGCCTACTACAGCCCCCGGCGCCACCCGGAGAGGGCCCTGAAAAGGCGCAATCTGGTTCTGCAGGAGATGGCCGAAGCGGGTTTCATCACCGAAAAACAGCTCCTTGCGGCCCGTACGGCGCCGCTGGGCATCATCGATCGGCCGCCGCGCGGCACCTCCCCCTATCCGGCTTTTCTCGATCTGGTTCGGCGGCAGCTGCAGCGCGACTACCGGGATGAGGATCTGCGTTCGGAAGGTCTGCAGATCTTCACCACTCTCGATCCCCAGGTTCAACGGGCCGCCGAAAAATCCCTCACCGAAGGCCTGAAACGCCTGGAAAAGGCCCGGAGCAAAGCCCGCAACCTGCAGGGGGCTATGGTGGTCAGCGATGCCCAGAATGCGGAGGTGCAGGCGCTGGTTGGCAGCCGCGACCCCCGCTTCGAGGGGTTCAATCGGGCGATGGATGCGCAGAGGCCCATCGGTTCCCTTATCAAGCCGATCGTGTTTCTGACTGCCTTGCAGACCCGCCAGTACACCCTGACGACATTGCTGGAAGACACCCCTCTGGTCCTGAAACAGGCGGGAACCGGCGACTGGAGTCCGCAGAACTACGACAAGCAGGCCCACGGATCGGTCCCCCTGCGCACCGCCCTGATCCATTCCTACAACCTGGCAACGGTCCGTCTGGGCCTCTCCCTGGGCTTGGACCCGATAATGGACAATCTGCAGCGACTCGGTCTGGAACGGGATCTGGCGGCTTATCCGGCCAGTCTGCTGGGAGCCAATGCCCTTTCGCCGCTGGAGGTGGCGCAGGTCTATCAATCCATTGCCGCCGGCGGATTCCGAACGCCCTTGAGAGCCATCCGGGAGGTCCTGACGGCCGATGGAGAGCAGCTGCAGCGCTATCCCCTGCGCGTCGAGCAGGTTGTGAACCCGGCTCCAGCCCATCTTTTGACCCGGGTCTTGCAGGACGTCGTTTCCGAGGGCACCGGGCACGGCCTGAAGGGCTATCTGCCGCCGGATCTAGGCGTTGCCGGCAAGACCGGCACAACCAACGATTTTCGCGACAGCTGGTTCGCCGGTTTTACCGGAGATCGGCTGGCGGTCGTCTGGGTCGGCCGGGACGACAACGAGCCGACCGGCCTGACCGGATCCAGCGGCGCCCTGACCATCTGGGGAGAGACCATCGCCGCGCTCGATCCCCAGCCTCTGGTCCTGCCGTTGCCCGACGATATTCAACAGGTCTGGATCGATGGAGAAACGGGTCTGCTGAGCGACAGGGGCTGCCCCGGAGCGGTGGAGCTGCCTTTCGTCCAGGGAACAGCGCCCACAGAATACGGGGGTTGCGGTTCCCCGTCGCCGGTGGAGGCCGTCAAAAGCTGGTTTGAAAGGTTATTCCGATGATGAGAGTTTTTTTCCGTCCCTTGGCGGGAGCCGTCCTGGTTCTGCTTCTTACGGGTTGCGCCGCCCTCCAGGTTCCCGCGCCGCCTCCGCCGGCTTCACAGAATACGGCGGTTCTGGCCCTGCTGAACAAGGCCCGTGCCCAGGCCGGAGCCGAACAGTGGGATCCGGCCGCCGCCAACCTGGAGCGGGCCCTGCGCATCGAACCCCGCAACCCTGTCCTCTGGCAGGAACTCGCCAAAACCCGGCTCGGCCAGGGCCAGTACGGCCAGGCGGAAAACCTGGCGGCCAAATCCAACGCCCTGGCCGGTGCCAACCGGAGTCTGCAAGCCGAAAACTGGCGGATCATCGGCCAGGCCCGCAGCCGGCGGGGCGACCTGCGGGGATCCCAGGCGGCCTTCGAAAGGGCAGAACAGATGCCCTGATCGAATGCCAAGGATCTTCCATCCCCAGTTGCCATGCCTCACGGTTGCCTCTCCTCCAGTCTCTCCCGGAACTGGCGACGCTGTTCCGGAGTCATGTTCCGCCACCGTTCCCTGAGCAACTGCCGCCTCTCCGGCGGCAACTCCCTGAATTTTTTCCATATGCTTCGCAACTGCTGCTTCTTTTCCGGGGGCAGCTGATTGAAACGCTGCAGGCGTTCGCGGATGGCCTGACGCCGCTCCGGGGACAGGGATTTCCATCGCTGCAGTTTTTCCCTGGCCGCCCTCCGTTCCGCCGGGGACAGTTGCAGCCATCGGTTGGCACCGGCGGCCAACTGCTCCTGCCGTTCGGGAGTCAGGGTGTTCCAGCGGTCGGACAGGGGGCGCAGCAGCCGCTGCTGCTCGGCTGAGAGTTCATCGAAGCTTTTGGCCAATGCAGGACCGGATCCCAGGGCGATGAAAAGCACCAGCATCCCCAGCAGGACCAGAGGTAAACGGAGCCATGTTGAATATCTAGGATTCATCGCTCTTGTCCTCCACCGTATTATCTTGACGGGCTCCCCCGTTTCCCTCGGGAATCTCGAAAGGGTCGATCCAACCGACATCGCCATCTTCAAATGATCCGAGAAACTCCAGCAGCTCCATGTCTGGCAGCTCCTCTTCCGGGGCGGTCGGTTCCCCGGCCAGGGCCGAGGGGGTTTTCAGCAGGCAGAGCAGGAGCGTGAGAGAAATCAGGATCTTCATCATTACCCTCGGCAAGCCAGAGACAGAATTCGATCTCTTCATAAAATTCGATGGGATCTTCGGAGGCCAGCAGGCCGAGATCGTGAACGAAGGTCTTTTCAACGGGCACCAGGGGCGCCTCCCGAAAAAACAGCAGAACTGCTGCCAGGGCCAGGGCGACAGCGGGGACGGCTATTCTGAGATATCGGCCGATCCCGTGCCGGGGACGGTCCAGTGCTCGAGCCCTGGCGCGGGTCAGGGCCGCACGGGTATCCCCGTCCAGTTGCTCGACCGATTCGTCCAGCACTTTTCGGGCGCGATCGATGAATTGCTTGTCCTGGTCATTCATGGCCAATAATCCCCGAGGTTATCCCGCAAGGTTTTGACGGCGCGGGACAGGTGGGTTTTGACGGAGCCTTCCGAGCAGCCCATGACCCGGGCGGTTTCGGCAACGCTCAACTCTTCCCAGCAGCGTAGCAGAAAAGCCTGCTGCTGTCGCAGGGGAAGTGTGCGCAGCACCTTCTGCAGGGCCTCGGCCGCCTGGTCCAGACTGATCTGTCCCTCGGGAGTCACTGCCTTCGGATCGGAGCCGGCTTCCAGAGGATTATCGCAATCCCCGCTCTCTTCCTCATCGGGACCTTTGAACCAGATCCTCCAACGGGAGCGAATCGACTGGCGGCGATAGAAGTCGCGAATCTGGTTGTGCAGAATCCGATAAAACAGCGGCTTCCACTCCGATCGGGGCTTGTCGGCATATTTGGCGACGAACCGGCACATGGCCTCCTGTACCAGATCGAGGGCATCCTCCCGGTTGCTGCTGGCAATCAGCGCCATGCGATAGGCCCGGCGCTCAATCGATGTCAAAAAGGCTTCCATGGACAGCCAATCAAGTTGGAGGCCGGCGGCCCCAGGGACGGCCGGCCTCTTTCCAATCTTGAGCGAACGCGGCCGGGGAGCGGCTAGCGCTGTCCGATCCTCTGGCCCCGTCGATCGAGCCGCCGGTCGATCCTGTCGCCTCTGCGATCCAGCCGGCTATCGATCCGATCGCCCCTGCGGTCGAGGCGGTTCTCAATCCGGTCGCCCCGCCCATCGAGAGCGGCTGCCCGCCGTTCAAAGCCGTTTTCAAGGGTCCGGTCCGACCGGCGGTCGAGCCGATCGTTTATCCTGTCACCTCGGTTGTCCAGGCGGTTGTCGACCCGATCCCCCCTGCGGTCCAATCGGTTTTCAATCCGATCCCCTTTTCGATCCAGCCTTTGTTCGGTACGGTCGCCGAAGTCGCCTGCCGAGGCCTGTCCACAAATTCCGATCAGAAGCAGTGAAGCAAGAACCATTATTCTCTTCATTTCGATCCTCCTTGTAAATAGATGTTGAGTGGTAGATGACCTGCTGTCTCTACCCTTTACAACGCATATCGGGGGGATCGGTTGACATAAAAAGAGAACCCGCGCCAAATTGAGCGCAAACAAGCGGGTCGAAAAGCCTTGCCGTCGAATTCCTGGGAATGAGGCGGATTGACAGGCGACTCAGGTCTTATAAAGTTTCTCTTATAGTTGTTCTCCAATGTGACTGCGTGAGGGGTGGGGGTAGCCATGCCGGCCTGAAGGGGGTTTGGCTGATCATACTGCTGTTTTTCCCACTACCGGTTATACCGGGCTTTTCGAACTTCGAAAAAGCATTCCCCTCGGTACACTTTGTGCCATCGGGCCTGAGGCGATTTGCGGGATCCTCAGGCTAATCCTCGAATTATACGTCGGTTTTAAAAGAAGCTATAATGGTTGAACCCGGTCTGCTCATCACACTTGATGGCCCTCACGTTTATGGAAAATGCGATAAACCTGCTGCTTGTTGAAGATTCCGAGGTTGATGCCCTTCTGGTTTTGCAGGAACTGGAAGATGCCGGTCTTCGCATGGAGGCCCTTCGTGTAACCGAAGAATCCGAACTCGCCCAGGCCCTCAAGGACAGGGAATGGTCCATCGTCCTGGGCGATTATTCCCTCCCGGGCTTCAGCGGTATGGCGGCACTGGCTATGGTCCACGCACACGATCCCCATCTTCCTTTCATCATGGTGTCCGGGGTTCGGGGGGAGGAGTTCGCGGTCGAGGCGATGCGGGCGGGGGCGGGTGATTTCATCACCAAAGACAATCTTTCGCGGCTGGCGCCGGCCATCCGGCGCGAACTCGCGAGTCGCGAGGAGCGGCGGGCACGCCGCAAGGCCGAGGAGGAAAGGGAGAGAAGCGAAAGACGCTTCAGGCACCTGGCCGATTCCATGCCGCAACTGGTCTGGACCGCGGATGCGGAAGGCAGGGTCGATTACTACAACCGCAAGCGGGAAGATTTTGTCGGGTTTTCCCGAAATGCCGAAGGGCACTGGTTCTGGACACCGGTGCTGCATCCCCAGGACCTTAAACCCACTCTGAAAGCCTGGAGCCAGGCGGTTGAGAAGGGCAGCGCATACCAGGTGGCACACCGCATCAAGTGCACCGATGGTTCCTTTCGCTGGCATCTGAGCCGCGCCACACCGGTTCGGGACCAGCAGGGCAGGGTCGTCAAATGGTACGGTACCGCCACCGATATCCATGATCTCAAACAGGTGGAGGCCGAACGGGAAAGGCTGCTGGCGGAGCTGGATGCCACCTTCTACAGCATGCCCAACGCTGTCCTGACCTATGACGCCCGGGGCAGAATCCGGCGGATGAATCCGGCCGCCGAACAGTTGCTTCACTATACAGGAGAGATGAAGGACTGGCCCATGCTCAAGCGCAAGGCGACCCTGCGCCCGGAAACGCCTGATGGTCAGCCCTATCCCCTGAAAAACCATCCCGCCTTCCGGGCGCTTAACGGAGAAACGACGATGTCCGAGGTCCTGGTCTATCATCCAGCCGGATTCGCCCAGCCTCTTTGGGTTGCCGTCAGCGCCTCTCCGATCCTCACCGCTCAGGGAATTATCCTCGGCGCCGTCTCGACCGTGACCGATATTACTCCCCTGCACGAGCTGCAGAGGGAGCGTGAAATTTATGTCCATACCATTTCCCATGATCTGCGCACCCCTCTCACCGTCATTCACGGCTATGCCCAGCTGCTTGAAGCTCACTGCCGGGACCCGGAATCGCGGATGCATGTGGAGGCGATACTCAAGGGGGTGGATAATATGGCGAAAATGATTGAAAACCTGGTGGAGGCCGCCCGACTGGAAGGGGGGAAAATCGTCCTGGACAGAATTCCGGTCCGGGTGGATCGTTTTCTCCCCGAAATGCTGCGCCAGAATTCCTCGGCTCTGGACATCTCCCGGATCTTCGTCGATGTGCCTGAGGATCTCCCGCTGGTCAACGCCGATCCTGCAAGGCTCGAGCGAATCCTCATCAACCTGATCACCAACGCCCTCAAATATTCTCCGGATGAGAGCCCGGTGGATCTATTCGCCCGATCGTCTGAGAGGGAGATTGTTATTTCCGTGCGGGATCGCGGGTATGGCATCGATCCCGAAGATCTCCCGCATATCTTCGAAAGATTCCACCGCTCCCGAAATGGCCAGTCTGCCGGCAGCGTAGGATTGGGGCTGTATATTACACGATCTTTGGTGGAGGCGCACGGCGGCCGGATCTGGGTGGACAGCAGACGGGAGGTCGGATCGACTTTTTCCTTTACCCTTCCGACCGCCTCCGACAATAGTCATGAAAGACCTTCACTGTAATGGATGTGACAGATAAGCCAGGCAAACAGGGACAAGGAAAAGAGATGTTTTTGGGAGGCGGCCCCTACAAAAAAACAATGCATCTTCTGCCCAGGGGTATCCGGGGTCGCCTGTATCTTCTGATCGCTCTTGTCCTGGTGCCCATGCTGCTGCTTCTGGTGCTGATGTATGTCGGGACCTATCAGAACCGCCGGGCTGCGGCGATCCAAACCGAACTGGAGGTGGCCCAGGGCATCGCAACCACCTTCGCGGCCAAGGTGGAGGATATTCACCGGCAGAGCCTGGCCGTGGGCGATGCCATTCTGACCCTGTCCCCTTACACCGAGTCCAAAGCGAGGCGGATTCTCGCTTTCAATGCCAATCAGTATCGTGTCATGCGGAATCTGTGCTGGGTCAGTCCCGCCGGTAAAGTCATGGTTTCCAGCGATCCCGCACTGGTGGGCCGGGACTTGACCGGAAAGTCCTATTTTCAAAAAATACGGGCCGGCAACAGTTGGGCCGTCGGCGACCTGGAACGCCTGGAACAGGAAAAGTCCGACTGGGGATTCGCCATCGCCAGTGCCGTTCGTACCGCTTTGGGTCTCAGATGGGTGGTCGTGGCGGTCATCGATCCGACATTTCTGGATGAAGCCGTTTTTCAACAGCGCCTCGCTGGAGGAGCTTATACCCTTTTCGATAACCAGGGGGTTCTCGTCTTCAGAAGCGGGACGAACGGCACCCAGGCCAACGGATTTACCTGGGGGGAACGGTTGCGCTGGCGGGAGACGGATGCGCTTTTGATCCGTGCCCTGAGAGGGGATCAGTCGCAGGCGGGAGAAGTGGGTCTCGAGGTCCCGGGGGGGAATTGGCTCGCCGCCCGGGTGCCGGTCAGGGGGATCGGGTGGATCGCCGGGTCGGCCCGTCCTTCGGAGATGGTCATCGCCCCCTTGCGGCAGCGCCTGGTCCGCGATGCCGGCCTGGCCTTACTGATCACATCAGGCGCCATTCTGCTGGCCTGGCATCTGTCCCGGACCATTTCCGGGCCGATCCTTCGACTGGAGCGGGATGCCCGGGCGATGGGGGCCGGGAAGATCCCCCGGCAGGATGACTTTGAAGCGTCCACTGAGGTGCGGCAATTGCGGCAAACCGTGGCGGGCATGGCAGGCGAGCTGCTGGGGAGGGCCGCGGCCCTGAGGGCAAGCGAGGAGAAGTTCCGCGCCATCTTTGAGCAGGCGGGGGTGGGTATCGGTCGGGTGAACTTTGACGATGCCCGCTGGATCGATGTGAACGACGCCTTTTGTGCCATGCTGGGCTATTCGGCAGAGGAGATGCGCCTCACGCCCTGGCCGCAGATCACCCACCCCGATGACGTCGATCTCGACCTGATCCCTTTCAAGAGAATGGCCGCCGGCGAATTGGACAACTATACCGTGGAGAAACGCTTCCTGCATAAAAAGGGGCATTTTGTCTGGGCGCGTTTGACCCTTTCGCTGGTATGGGATGCCGAAGGCCGTCCCGATTATGAAATCGCCGTCATCGAGGATATTTCGGAACGGAAACAGGCCGAGGAAGAGCTGCACCGGCTCAACCTCGAACTCGAACAGCGGGTTCAGGAGAGAACCGCCGCGCTGATGGCCGTCAACCAGGAACTGGAGGCCTTCACCTATACGGTTTCCCACGATCTGCGGGCTCCCTTGCGCCACATCACCAGCTTCGTGGACCTGATGATGAATCGATATGGAAAATCCCTGGATGAGACAGGCAACCGGTATATCCGGATCATCGGCGATGCGGGGCGCAGGATGTCCTCGCTGATCGATGACCTGCTCACATTTTCCCGTATCGGCAGGGCGTCGCTCGACAAGCGGAAAATCAGTCTGAAGACCTTAGTCAGGGAGGTTTGCAAGGAGTTGACTTATGAGGTGGAAGGGAGAAAAATCGAATGGAGGATAGAGGAACTGCCGCAGGTTGAGGCCGATCCGGTGCTGTTGCGGAACGTGATCACCAACCTGGTTGCCAATGCCCTGAAATATACCCGGCACCGGAACCCTGCCAGGATCGAGATCGGCTGCAGTGAGTCAACAGACGAAATCGTCTGCTTCGTGAAGGACAACGGCGCAGGCTTCGACATGCGTTTTGCGGACAAGCTCTTCGGTGTCTTTCAGCGGCTTCACCCTCAGGAAGAGTTCGAGGGAACCGGCATAGGACTGGCGAGCGTCCGGCGCATCATTCAGCGCCATGGCGGGCGGGCCTGGGCCGAAGGAGAGGTCGACAAGGGGGCCACATTCTATTTCACTCTGCCGAGGGAAGGAAGGGGAACATGACCCTGCACAAGCGGATTCTGCTGGCCGAGGATGATCCCAACGACGTGGAGCTGACCTTGACGGTGTTCGCCGAGTTCGGCCTGGCCGACAAGCTGGATGTCGTTCGGGATGGGCAGGAAGCTCTCGACTATCTGTATCGCCGGGGAAGCTGGTCCAACCGACCGGACGGGAACCCTGTGGCTGTCCTGCTCGACCTGAAAATGCCCCGGGTCGACGGCCTGGAGGTGTTGCGACAGATCAAGACCGACCCGGTGACGAGGGCGACCCCCGTCATCATGCTGACCTCCTCTCGCGAGGAGCGGGATCTGGTGAAAAGCTACTGTCTGGGCGTCAACGCCTATGTGGTCAAACCAGCCGGTTTTCAGGATTTTACCAAGGCTATTCGCGAAATAAGCACATTCTGGGTTCTTGTCAACGAGGCTCCCGACAGTGGCCAGATATGTCCGGAGTGATGGTCTTCTTCCTTAAAGAATGCTGGAGGCTGGTATGAACAGGCAAAAATTTTTTTCCATGCTTGCCGTCCTTTCGGCGTTGCTCTTTCTCTGGATTTTACCTCCAGCATCCCTGTCCGAAACAGCGGCAGGAGGGGCAATCTCCGGGCAGCGGACCGGTTCCGATCTTACCCAAGAAGAAGTGCAACAGCTGCTGGAGGAACACAACCGCGTGCGGGCCGAAGTCGGAACGAATCCGGTGTCCTGGTCCCCCTCCGTCGCCGCCCATGCCCAGGAGTGGGCCGATCATCTTGCCGCCGGTGCCTGCCGGATGAAACATCGGCCGGCAACGGGTCAATGGGCGGGCCCTTACGGGGAAAACCTGTTCATCGGCACGGCCGGCTATTACGGGGTGGTCGATGCGGCGCGAGGCTGGGAGAGCGAAAAGCGGGATTACGAAGGAGATCCGATCGACCGCTCGAATTTTCAGGAGGTCGGGCACTACACCCAGATGGTCTGGTCGGAAACCCGCGAGATCGGCTGCGGCAAGGCCCAATGCGAGGGGAAGGTCATCATCGTCTGCAACTACAACCCCCCGGGCAACGTGCTGGGGCAAAAGCCCTATTAAGGGCACCGAAAAAAGGCTTAAAAACCTGAAAAAATCAAAAGCATTTACCACAGCACAGAGGGCACAGAGAACGTCAAGCATGCCAAAAAAGCCATCAGGCCATCTGGATTGAATTTGCGTATAACTTAACGGCTTTTCTCTGTGTGCTGGTATATTGCAGTCAAGTTTTTAGGTTTGGCTCCATTTAAAGTGGTGGTATTTACTGCCTGGTCCTATTGATTTTCTTCCCGCAACAGCGTCTCGATCACAGGTTCTCCCTTCAGCGTTCGATGCACCGGGCACTTCTCGGCGATCTCCAGGAGTCGCCGGCGCTGTTCCTCGGTCAGATCCCCGATCAAATCAAGCTCCCGTTCAAAGCGGTCGATTTTTCGGCCGGGTTCTTCGCATTCCGCGCAGTCTTCCGCATGAACCTTGCGGTGATCGAGTCGGACCACCGCCGCCTGCAGGGGCCATTTTTTACGCCGGGCGTACATCTGGACGGTCATGCTGGTGCAGGATCCGAGAGCGGCGAGGAGATAGTCGTAAGGGGAAGGCCCTCGCCCCGTTCCCCCCATCGATTCGGGTTCGTCCGCTATCAGGGACTGACCGCGGACGAACATGTCGGTCAGAAAGCCTTCGGTGCCGGTGCGAACGGTGATCCGGTTGTCTGTCACCGGGGGCGGAGCCGGGGATTCCTGTTCGGTGACGTCGAGGTAGCGTCGGGACCAGGACGCGATCATCCCTCCGGCATAGCGGGAATCCTCCTTGCGGGAGAGCAGGTGGTCCGCCGGATCGAGGGAGATGAAGCTTTTCGGGTGCCGGGCCGCAAGGTAGATTTCGGCGGCATGGTCGATGCCCACGACCAGATCCCGCGGAGAATGCATCACCAGAAGGGCCGCATCCAGGCGGCGGATGACGTCCCGCGTGTCCTGCGCCTCGATATCTTCGAGAAACTCCTTTTGAAGGGTAAAGGGACGGCCGTTGAGCAAAAGGGTCGCTTCCCCCGTGCGTTCGATCTCGTCCCGCGACTCTTCAACCAGTTTGGCGATATGCCCCGGATCACTGGGTGCGGCCAATGTCACCACGGCCCTGGTGGTCGCGATTCTTTCGGCGGCATGCAGCACCGCGGTCCCGCCAAGGGAATGGCCGATGAGGATTTTGGGCCCTTCATACCTCTCCTCCAGAAAGCCGGCAGCCGCCACCAGATCGCTGATCTGGGAGGAAAAGGTCGCTTCGGACAATTCCCCCGCACTTTCGCCATGTCCGGAGAAATCGAAACGGAGGACGGCGATGCGCTGTCGGGTCAAGGCGTGGGCGATGTGGGCTGCGGCGGAGATGTGCTTGGTGCAGGTGAAGCAATGGGCAAAGAGGGCGAAGGCGATCGGCTTTTCGTCCTCGGGCAGGGTCAGGACCGCTGCCAGTCTTTCTCCCCCGGCATTGGAAAATGAAATTTTCTGCACTTTCATGGGCAAACTCCTGAAATCTTTAGGGCTCCATCCGAAGAGGTTTCCATTCATTCTAACAAAAATCACCGGAGCCGGAGTTGCGGTTGGCAACAAAGGGATTCATCAGATATCAGCCGTTGTCATCACCGATCGAGGTGAGATATAAATCTCAAGTATCAGTATCGGAATCACGCGTTGTTGCTGGTTAGGAGGCATTGTGCATTCGGTGATCGAAAAAATTCGTGAAGAAGACAAGCCGCAGGTGATGGCCCTGCTAAAGCAGGTGAACATGCATCACGTGCCATCTCCGGAAATGCCGGAAATCAATTGGGAAAATTACGTTGTGATCCGCAGGGAGGGCCGTGTGGTGGGGTTTTGCGGCTACAAGATCCTTTCGGACACGGAGGCAAAAACCGAGCTGATGGCCGTGGACAAAAGCTGCCGCGGGTTGGGGCTGGGCCTCAAGCTGCAGGCCTTCCGGATGATGGAGATGGCCCGCCGGGGAATCAGGACCCTGACCACCAATTGCGATCTGCCGGACAGTATTGCCTGGTACAAAAAGCATTTCGGCTACGAGGAGGTGGGACATCTGAAAAAAGAACATGAATTCGGTTCGCCGGATATCGATTACTGGACGACCCTCCGCGTCGATCTGGAGAAGTGGGCTCGAACCGGAATGGCCGTGAAAGATGAATAGCGTATACGATTTGGGCATTCCCCATCCCGTCACCCCTTATCCGAAACTGATCATCAATGCGGCTATTACCGGAATGGTTCCGGGGCGCAAAGATTCACCACACGTTCCCCTTGCGCCGCAGGAGATCGTTGCCGATGCCCTGCGCTGCATCCGCGCGGGGGCATCCATCGTTCACCTGCATGCCCGGGATGAGGAGGGGGAGCCCACCTACCGTAAGGAACTGTTTGCCCGGATAATTCTCGGCATCCGGGAGCAGTGCCCTGAGGCGATCCTGTGCGTTTCCACCAGCGGGCGTCGGCATAACACTTTCGAGTGCCGCTCCCAGGTGCTGGAACTGGAAGGGGAAGCCCGGCCCGACATGGCCAGTCTGACTTTGGGCTCGCTGAATTTCCCCGGTCAGGCTTCCGTAAATACCCCGGAGATGATCGAATCGCTGGCGCGGAAAATGAAGGAACGGGGGATCGTTCCGGAAATCGAGGTCTTCGAGACGGGAATGATCCATACCGCGAAGGTGCTGATGATGCGGAACGTGCTCACGGGACCGTTCTATATGAACATCCTGCTCGGCTCGCTCTTTTCCACCCCGGCCACCCTGTTCGACCTGAGCTGCATGGTCAAGAACCTGCCCCCTGCTGTACACTGGGCGGCCGCAGGGATCGGGCGCTTTCAACTCACCATGAATGCTGCGGCCATCCTGATGGGCGGACATGTCCGGGTCGGTCTGGAAGACAATCTCTACTATGACCGGGAGCAACTGGCCACCAACGAGCAGCTCATTCAAAGGGTTGTGCGGCTGAGTGTCGAAATCGGTCGAAAGGTGGCGGAGCCATCCGAGGCGCGGGCCATGCTCGGCCTGCCGGCGGTTTTTTTGGGGGAGTAGATGGAACAGATTCTGGTCGGCGAGCTTTTTCATGAAGAGACGGAAGCGGGGATTCACAGGGTTTCGGCCAGGGTTGGCGCCGAATTGCTCTGGTTCGAATCCTCAAACGCGCAATTGCGGTTGTCTCCGGAAGGTTTTGCCAGCGCACTGCTGATTCCGGCCATGAGCCACGGGCGGAATCTGGTTTTCGAAGATCCGCTGTGTCCTGAATGGCTGGCCAACACCGGCAGGATCATGGATTATTTTTCCCGATGGATGGGCTGGAAGCCGATCAGAATCGAGTCCCGGTTTTCGGGGGCGCGGCCCGAACCATCGCCAGGGGTACGGAGAGCCCTCTGTTTTTCCGGCGGGGTGGACTCTTTTTTTTCGCTGCTGACCTATCCGAAGCCGATCGACACGCTGGTTCTCATCCATGGCTACGATATCTGGCTAAACGACGAAGAGGGCGCCCGGGTTGTTTTTGAAACCGTGCAGCGGGTCGCTGCCGAAAAGGGATTGCATGCCGCCCTGATCCGGACCAACTACCGAGACCATCCGATTGCCGGGAGGAAGTACAGGTTTTCCTATGCAGGGGCCCTGGCAGCGATCGGACATCTTCTGGACGGGGTCGGGGAACTGGTTGTTTCCTCGGGGCTGCCGAGGAGGGAAGCGTCCTTCAACGGAAGCAACTGCGAAACGGATCCGCTCTGGTCCTCAAAAGTGATGAAGGTCGACCATTACGGGGGGGATTTCACCAAGAACCAGAAAATCAGGGCGATAGCCGCCAGTCGCCTGGCTCAGCAAAATCTCCGGATCTGTCAGCAGAATTTCTATGGTTCCTTTGAATTGTCCGAAAAATTCCTGAACTGCGGATGCTGTCAGAAATGCATCCGTACTATGCTTGTGCTCCAGCAGGAGGGTCATTTGGAGGATTTCGCGGTCTTTGCCAACAAGACCGACCTGCCTATGCACCTCGACCGCGTCATGAAGGTTCCGCCGGTCTTCATCCCGGCCTTCGACGAGATCCGCAGGGGTGGGGTCGACCGCCAGGCTGAACGGGCGATACGCGCCCTGAAACGGCGCAGCAAGCTGTTGAACCGCATGGAATGGGCCGGGCGAAGGGGAGTAAAGGGAGTTTTTCGGGTCATCCGGCTTCTGGATGCCCTTGAGCGAAAATTTTTTTGGATTAAACGAATGTTCCTGCTTTCCTCCCGTCACTGATACTGAATGTAGAGAGGCCTGGGCTGCAGCCGGAGCAACTCTTCCGGCGTCATCAGCGGATCACCCTTTTTCGTATCATTGTGATAGAAGAGCTTGAAGCCGGTATATTGGACCGGTTCGGCGACAACATACCTCTTGTAGGAATCCCGTTTCAGCCAGGGTCCTCCCCAGCCGTCCATGTGCATGACAATCTGTATTTCGGGGGTCAGCTCGATATCCCGGTAGTTGGTCACGCCGTTGCTGGTGAAGCGATGCACGGTCAGCACCTTCGGTGGAAGATTGTGTTTCCGCACCAGATCCCGCAGATAGCCGGTCACGTAGTTTACGTCTGCGGCATCGAATGTCCCTATTTCCGTCCCCGGCACCGCCCCTGATTTGACCAGGTTGAACTCCGGGTCGATTCCGAGATGCACGTCAGGGTTTTTCAAAATCCACTCGAAACGGGGCAAAAGGTTGCGGATGTCGTCATGCCCCGTCTGAATGTCGATGAACAACAGGGCCTCTGCCTCCTTGGCCCACTCATAAACCTGGGTGACCACTTCATCCAGCATGATCATGCGATACTTGCCGGCTCGTCCAGGGGTGGTCTGCGCCGTGACCGCAATCAGATGGAGGGCAGGCTGAATGTCCATGGACGGATCCGCCGCCCGCCATCGCGCCATTTCCTCCTGCAGCTGACGCAGCATCTCCTCCTTGGGGGATTTCCCCAGAATTCCCATGCGCCAGGAAAGAGGGTTGCCGTAGAAAGCGACGATCCGTTTATGCGGCAGGATGGCTCCCGGAAGCGGCGCCGGACCCGTCACGGGCCACCCGCTCCGGCGAGCGAACTCGGGGTCTTCGCCGGCCCGGTATTTGGTTGGTGAGCCGGGAATTGCCAGGGTCACCGGTTCCTCCGCAACGGCCGGTGCGGATGGTACGGCTTTCTCCTCGATGACCCGAGGACCCGGCTCCGGCAGGCTCTTTTCTACAACCGGTTTGTTGCTGACGGTAACGGGTGGGGCAGGCTGGGGTGCAGGGGCCGGACGAGCGGCACGACGGCTTTTTGACCAGTGCAGGAGTTCGTGACGAAAACCCGTCACGGCAAGAAGGGAAGCAAGCAGGGTCAGGACCAGGGTGAAAACAACCGGATTGTTTAAGCTTATTCCTGAGGTCTTCAAGGATGTTTCCTTCAAAAAGGGGGTGGCCGGAACGGCCAAGGCCATGGATGTCACTGTTTCCCGGGCGATGGATGGCTGGCAGGACCCGATGATCATCGCTTATTGCAAGCTTTGATCCAGCAGGAAACCATCTGCGGCAATACCGGAAAATCGGTGATTCCCACCTTTTTCGTTGGTATTAAAAACCCGGAAGAGGACCAATTTTGTCAGTCAGGTTCTCGCTCTCGCTAAACCGGGGGCGGGAGATGAAACCGGAGGGATAGATTTTGCTGGAAGGTCATGCGGCCTTTTTGTCCTGAGGTTGCAGAACGAGTTTCCAGACCAGCGGCAGACTGAATTTGGCGATGCCGGTCAGCAAGGTACCTCCCAGCACGATGGCCCACATGACGATGTGGCCGAGGCGGTCCTGAAAAAGCCCGGTAGCCAGGGTGGTCATCCAGAGCAGTGCCAGTCCCGAAAGCATCTGGATGTTCTGGCTCATGGCATGAATGCCCCAGAAGTTGTCGGAGATCTGACGCAAGGGGCAGTGACGCAGCTTGATTTCGATCAGCTTGAACCACACCCGACCCTCGGCAACCTGGGCGGAACCGTCGCAGATATGGTGCAGCAGGTAGAAGGCGATAAGCAGGTAGCCACTGCCTGCGCTGGCGCCAAACAGCCCGGTGAACAGCGGCGGGTAACAGAGCAGAAGCAATCCGGCTCCCAGCGCCTGACCGCCACCGACCAGTACCAGGGCGCGGATCAGTCGCCGGACCTGATGATTTTCGCTGGCCAAACCCTCCAGGTAGTCGACAAAAGATGAAACCTGGAGACTGCTGAAAAAGGTGATGGCCGGATAGAAGTACTTGGTCAGTACACCGAGAAGAGCCGCCACCTTGAACTGGTTCTGGGCCATGGAGAACATGGAGTAGAGAATGGCGCCCTCGAGGATACTTTTGCCGAAGGTGTAGGCCAGGTTGCCGATCTCCCCGTAGCGGTAATAGGGGCTTGCGGCCATGGTCCGGACCCATAGCCGCGTTTTGTCCCACACATCCCGGGTCAGGGCCTGAGGGCGGGGGCGCGATTCGGTCGCCGGGATCTCTATTGCGGAGTTTGCCATGTCTGCCATCCGATAATGACCGGTACTCATTGTATTGACGCGCATTTGGGTTCTGGCGACGGGGCCCCTCGGTTGGGAGGGAGGGCCGAAGGTCCGCGCCGGGCAGGAGCCGAGGGAGGGGGCCCGGGACCCCATGCCAGTGGTCCCGGGCCTTTGCAGCGAGGAGGATGTTACATCTGTTTGAGCAGGTTGACGGTCTGGCGGGCTGCTTCCGCAGGGAGCAGTCCCGTGTCGGCAATACCCGAAAGGACCTTGGTCTGGTCGTGGTCGACGGCGCCTTTCTGGGCCCAGGTGGCGGGTACCACCTTGGTGAGGTAGACGGAATAGGCGCTGTGGCCGCTGCCCGGGCGTTCGCCGATGATATGGATGATCGCCTTGGGTGCCTTGCCGGCCTGGTCGAACAGGATCTCACCGGCCTTGTACCCGGCGCGGACACGGCCGCCCGTGACAACGATATTTTTATCGGACAGGGTCAGGCCGGCCTTCTTGCACTGTTTTTTCAGTTCGTTCAAATAGGGCATCAGGTGCCCTTCATCCATGGTCGCCCTGGCATTCAGGCCGTCGGAAATCACGACCTGCACATCGGGGACCTTGCTGCCCCAGGAGGCGGCCAGTTTATCCAGGGTGGCCACGGCCGATTCGGACAGTTCCTCGCCGGTCGCCGGAGCGGCTATGTAGTTTTCCCGGTCGTGCGACTGGCTGGCGATGCTGACGGCGTTGGGGATGGAGTTGATGAATTCGGGGGTGAATTCCGCCCACAGGCTGACCTTGGCGTCGTCATACAGGTCGTGAATGCGTTTCCTGGTGACCGGTTCCAGATCCCAGATGTTTTCGCCATAGCCCACGGCCAGATCGACGCCGCGCCCGCGCACCCGCTTGATGGCGTCCTGACCTTCGGCATAGATGGCGTCGAAGGGGCGCTTGTCGCCCTTGGCCTGGAGAAACTTGTAGTAAACCCAGGCCGGGTCACCGAAGTGCTTGGTGGGTTTGCCGTTGGCGTCGATAACTTCGATCTTCTTGAAGAAGGCCCACATGGCGTCGTTGACCTTGAAGCCGAACTTCTCACGCAGGCGGACATGGTCCTGATAGCCGGTGGTGAGGTAGCTGAGCATCGGGTCGTTGCGGGTCGGCAGCCCCATCAGGTAGGCGGGGTTGGCCGGCGCGATCTGATCCTGGCACCATTCGAGATCATCCAGGGTGACGGGCATGTGCAGGGTCGAGCAGATGTCGAGGCCCAGCACCAGGCCGTGCAGTTTGCCCATGACGATGTCTTCGAGGCAGCAGCGTACCAGCTGCTCACGGGTCTTGAACACCTCGGGGCCGATAAAGCCGGCGACGTCGTTGAGGTGCAGCCAGACTTCGCTTTCGGGAATGCCCTTGGTTTTGGCGATTTCCTGCTTCAGGGCACGGGCGAATCCGTATTTGCGGGACTCGTGCACCACCATGTCGAATCCATGGCCGTGGCCGTTGGTGAAGTCGGCGCCCTGGCCCGTTTCAAAATAGAGGCCGTAGGGGCCGGTACGCATTTTGGCGTAGTCGAGCATCTTCTGGATGGTCAGGTCGAAGGTCTTGTTGGCGCTCTCGGTGCCGGCAAGGCTCTGGAACCAGATGGCGGTGGAGCCAGGCTGTGCCTTTTCGGCGGCCGCCTGGCCGTCGATGTGGGCCAGCACGCACCAGGGGACCGTATCTTCGAGTTTGAAGGCAGTGACGATCTCCTTCAGGGCATTCTGGACCCGCAGGGTCGCCTCAAGCTGGCTGTCGACGGGGTTGGTGCCGATGACGATGTCGCCGACAGCATAAGCGAAGCCGTCCAGGACCTGCCACTGGATGTCTTCCACGTTGTCGGTCGGCGAGTTGGGCTGAATGCGGGCGCTCAGGTAGCCTTTGGCGCCGATCTGGGAGCCGGGCAGGGTGGTGAAGATCTTCTGGCCGACGCGGATCAGCTCGTCGTTGGACATCAGCTTGACCACCGAGCCGATCACATCGCTGTGCAGTCCGCCCATGATGGCTTTGATCTTGGCCTCGGGCTGGGTGAGCAGGAAGGTCTTGAGCTCGCCCATGGTCATGTTCTTGATCTTGTCGTAGGCGGCTTTGTCAGTGGTGTTGCGGATCAGTTTTTCCTGGCCGTCCACGAACAGCGGATTTTCGTGAAGGTCCTTGATCTTAGTGTTGGCCAGCAGTTTGCGGGCGTTTTCCCGGGACGATTCACTGTCCGCCGCCACACCGATGGCCTCGTCCCCTTCCTTGAAGGCATTGGCCGCGCCGATGACCTGCTGATAGAAGGTGTGGTCGAATTGTCCCTTGCTGCGTTTGACGTACTGCAGTACGTCTTCACCCGGCTTGACGCTGCTGATAGTGACGGCCCCGGCCACCCCTGCCAGGAAAGTCATTACCAGGGCACCGGTCATGGCTGCCAGAAATTTTCCCTTCTTTAACATTCGGTTACCTCCGTCTCGTCTGATGGGGGATGCGATCCCTCCCGGGCGAGTTCCGCGGGCGGGGCATGGGTTGAAAATCGATTACTGTCTCTGCTGTTTTGCTTCTTCCCACATGGCGTTGAAGGCCTGCTCCGTTTCTTCGCTGAGGACCCGCCACAGGGCCACGGTCTTGAAGTAGCCTTCGTCCCCCACATGGAACATGGCTTTTTCCTCGGCATTGAGGATATCGCCGGTGTCGGCCATGACCGGAGAGACGCCCTGGGATTTGACCACGTCAGCCTGGCGCTCGGGGTCGAGCATGAAATTAATCCACTCTTCAGCCAAAGTTTTGGTCATGCCCTGGGCGCCGGCCCCGATATACCAGGCATCGATCCAGGCCGTGCCCCCTTCTTTGGGAGTGGCCAGGCGCCAGTTGCCGCCCTTCAGGTTGGCCTGCTGGGCGGCAAAGCCCCAGGTGGTGGCAAGGGACAGTTCCGGGAATTCATCGGGATTGGCCGCTCCGTCCCACAGGCTCTTGGCATTTTTGGCCAGAACGTTGAGTTTTTCCTGGACCTTGGCGCGGTCGAGCTTGTTGATGTCGAAGATCTCCTCGTAGCCGTAGCCGAGGGCCAGCGCCGAGATCCAGACATTGACCTTCGGAAAGTTGTTGTTGATGGTGTACTGGCCGGCATACTGCGGGTCCCACAAGACGTTCCAGCTCTCCGGAGCGGCCGCAACCTTGTCGCGATTGTATGCCAGACCGTAGGGACCGCAGTTGTAAGGCACGCCGTAGCGCACCCCGTCGTAGAAAGGCGTCTGGTCGTTGGCGAACACCGGCATCATTTTCGCGAGGTTGGGAATGTTGTTCTCATCGACCGGCTGCAGATACTGACTGCCGTCCTGATAGGAGAAGAACCGCGGGATCTTGGGCAGTTCGATGGGCGGCGAGATGAGGTCCGCGGTATTGTTCTTCACCGCCTGAAAGAATTCATCCTGATCGGTCGGATTGAAGATCTGCAGCTCCACATCGATCCCGTGTTTGGTCTTGATCATCTCCTTGAAGGCCGTCTCGTAGGGCTTGGCATAGCCGGCCCAGCAGGTGATGCGCAGAATCTGGGGAGACGCCGGCGCCGGCTCCTCCTTCCGCTTGCAGCCTGCCGAGAACAGAAGCGCCAGAAGGACCGCGCAGAGGATGACGGCGAACGAAACCTTTTTCATGATGCTGTTCCTGTCAGCTTTCATCGACCCCTCCCAAGGGGATTGCCGGCGGGAATCCTCAAGATCCCCCAAGGCCGGCAACCCCTTGGAGGATCTTTTTTCCAGGGAGAGTTAGAACGTGAAAGTCAGGTTCAGGGCAAAGGCTGTTTCGGTGTCGATCGCCTCTTTCGCCGCGCTGCTGATGCCCGAAGAGAAAATGCCGATTCCGCTGAGTGTCAGCTGATCGGTGAGTGCGTAGTCGATGCTGGTGCTCAGCTCATAGTTGTGGAACCCGCCGAAATCCCCTACCGCATAGTCGCTGTGCTGGTTGTAGGCAACCAGGGCCCCGAGGTTGAGAGTCGATTTTGGCAGCCACTGGCCGAGATCGAAGCTGTGGCTGATGTCCAGGGTGTAGTAGAGACCATCCTCTTCGGCAGCGTCCCAGTCCCACCAGATTTTCAGGGTAGGCGAGAGCAGGGTGTTGAGGGTGGTATGGACGAAGAGTTCATTGGTGTCTTCGGCGCCTTCAAAGTCCAGGGAATAGAAGATGTCACCGACACTGATGGAGACCATTTCGCCGACATTGAAGGAATAGGTCAGGATGATGTCGGTCTCGTTCATTTCACCAGAATTGATGTCATCGCTGCTTTTCAGTTGCCAGTTGTGCCAGGTGCTGAGGGACCAGCCGCCCGCGCTGAGATCGATGCCGCCCTGGATGGTGGGGCGGCCGTCGCTCAGGTCAAATCCACGCCACAGGTACTTGTCCCAGAGTCCGACGTACACATCCCCTTCCACCTCGATGGCGGCCTGAGCCCTGTTGCTGAAGCCCGCACACAGCATCAGGACGCCGACGAAAAACAATACGCTCCATTTTTTCATGACTGCCTACCTCCATTCTGATGAAAATGGGCGTGCGGCCTGGCGGGCCATCCCCCAGAGCGTTCGCCCGCTGCATTACCCTCGATCCAGCATGAAAATTCAAAAATCGACGCAAAATCGTGATCGTTGTTGTCTTTATCGTTGTCGTAATCGTAATCGTAATCGTAATCGAACCCCGACTGACGATGACGACAACGACAACCGTTCCGCTGACGCTTCACTGACAGCGAAACGGATTTTATTGCTATCTGTGGGTTGTCTCGGGATT
Source organism: Syntrophotaleaceae bacterium (assembly GCA_041390365.1). NCBI lineage: Bacteria > Pseudomonadati > Thermodesulfobacteriota > Desulfuromonadia > Desulfuromonadales > Syntrophotaleaceae > Syntrophotaleaceae bacterium. The sequence goes on from JAWKQB010000004.1 coordinate 86,777, forward strand.
CTTCGGAATCTGCGATGTTCGCAGAATATCCCCTTGCGGGGGGAGAGGGATATCCCCTGGAGGGGGGATTTTTTCTCACCTTGAGAGGGAAAACCAGGGCTTGGCGGCAGGCTCCCGGTGAAAGGGACGGCCTTCCCCTCCGGATCAACCGATAAGGTGCTTCTCCCTGGCGGCGGCCACCGCTTCCAGGCGGCTTTTCACATCCAGCTTTCTGAAGATGTTCTTGATGTGGGTTTTGACGGTTTCGGTGCTGATGTAGAGGGAGTCGCTGATCTCCTTGTTGCCCTGCCCGCGGGCGAGACATGCGAGGATCTGTTTTTCCCGGCTGGTCAGGTCCCCGTGCTCGCCCAGCGAGCAGGTGTCCCATTCAATCACCAGATCCATGAGATAGGGCGACATCGGTTGCTCATTGCGGGCGAAAGCACGAATGACGTCGATCAGTTCGTTGATGTCGATGCTTTTGAGAATATAGCCGTTGGCGCCTGCCTGCATCGCTTCTTCGATATAGTGGCGGTCGCTGTAGGAGGAGAGGATCAGTAGTTTCATCTCCGGATACTGCTTGCGCAGCATGCGGATGACGGCCGTCCCGGAAAGACCGGGCATGTCGACGTCGATAAGGGCCACATCCGGTGGATTTTTCTGGATCTTTTCCACAGCCTTGAAGCCGTCGCTGGCCTCGCCGATAAAATCGATGTCCGGTTGCTGGCTGAGGCTCATGCGCAGGCCGGTCCGCAACAGGGGGTGATCGTCGGCGAGAAAGACTTTGAACGGCTTGTCATGCATAAAATTTCCCCCTTCCTCAATTTTCCGGGGACACGGGCAGCGTCAAACTGATACGCAGACCGTCCCCGGTCGTTTCCGCCCAGATTCGACCCCCGTGGCTCTCCACCACCAATTTACAGAAATGCAGCCCCAGTCCCAGCCCTTTCTTGCCGCTGGGATTTTTGTGGTTGCTGGTAAAAAACCTGTCGAACAGAAGGTCGAGTTCCTCTCGGGGAACCCTGTCTCCTGAATTGTGAAAGGAGATCTGGATGCAGGAGTCTGCGTTCTGCAAGTCCGGAACAGCGTCGGCGCTGCCGGCCGCCGTCAGAGTCCTGGTTTCGATCGTGATCAGGCCCTCTTCCGGGCTGAACTTGATGGCGTTGTCCAACAGGTTGGAAAATACCCGCAGCAGGCGGATGCGGTCGCCGTAAAAGGTCAGTTCCTTTTTTAAATCAGACTGATAGGATATGTTGACCTGACGGTCCTGGCAGAAATAGTAGGACTGGTTGATGACCTCCTGCAAAGCCTGATGAATGTCGAACCGGGACCGGCGCAGCACCAGCATGCCGTAGCTTTGCCGATAGACATCCAGAAAGTCGGAGACCATGCCCATAAGGTCCTGGTTGGTGCTGGCCGCCATCTGCAGAATATCCTTCTGGTCGTTTGTCAGGGATCCCACCTGCCCGTCGAGCAGCAGTTTCAGGGCCGACTTGACCGCCAGAATGGGGTTGATCATGTCGTGGGTGAGCATGCCGAAGAGATCGCTTTTCATTTTTTCCAGGTTTTTCTCTTCCGACAGGTCGCGCATGACCGCCACATATCCCTGCAGCTCGCCCTGCTCGTTTTCGATCCGGGAGAAGGAGGCGTCGACCTGGGCCAGCTTTTTCTCCGAAAGCAGCAGCCCCAGGCTGAGTCGGTCGGAGACGTCCCGCACCTGACGCAGCTTGTCAAGCTCCTGAACGATGCGGGATTCGTCCAGAAACAGCGAGGGCAGAGATCGGCCGGTGAGATCGGTGCCGGTCTGCCCCAGCGCTCTGAGCATGGCTTTGTTCTGCATCTCGATGTTGCCGTCGATATCGGTGGCGATGATGTAGTCGGAGACGCTGTTGTAGAGCTGAAACAAGCGCTTGCGGGACAGATTTTTCAGCCGCCTGTTGTTGGTGGCCAGCGTGCCCGTGGTGTGGGCGATGATCTTCAGGAGGGTGGCATAGTCTTTCAGTTGCCGGTAGCTGATCCTGGGAATCCGGTAAAGGGCCTCCAGATAACCGGAAATATCCCGGATGCCGATATCGATGGCATGGTGTGCGGCCAGGTCCCGGTCGATTTCATAGTCTTCGGTCCGTACCTGTCCGCAAATGATGACGGCAATGAGCTGACCTTCGACGAGAATGGGAGCCGCGCAATCCACCAGCCCGGCATTGAGGCAGGCGTAGATGGCATTGGCGCCCGGGCGCATGGCCTCATGGGCGCCGAAACGGGCGCTGGCCATACATTTTTTGCGCCCCTTGGCGCTTCCCCGGCAAAAGTTGAGGCAAAAATCGGAATAATTGTAGGGTCCGGCAAGAATGTTGCCCTGGGTATCGCAAATGCTGCCGCCCATGCCCGTGGCCTTGGTATAGGCGGTCATGATCTTGTCCAGGGTGGACCGGTCGATAAGGTCGAGTAGATTGATCATGAAGTCCGGGTCATCGATTCATCCTTCCGCCAGCGCGGATTCGGCAGTCGGACCGGATAACGCCTCTTGCCCTTGCCGGACATTCTCGGCAGTGGTAAGGACGCGTTGTTAATGGAGCACCATTCATCGTATAGGAGCCGACAAGGGGCTGTCCAGTTAGAGTTTGCTTACCCGGGCCGCTGAGGAATGCCAGAACCGGTGGGGCCGGAAAAAATGTTGGGCGCCCGCAAACCCCCTGTGCTATTCTCGCCGACAAAAGCGGGCATCATTGCCTCCCGCCAGCCTTTCAAGGTCCCAAATGAACGAAGAAACATCCTTTTCGGTACGCTGGTATCACAGCCTTCTGTTTCGTACCCCCCTGGTGTTCGTCTTTCTGCTGACTGTCCTTATTGGCAGCCTGACTCTGATCATGGATCGGATCGGCCGGCCGCGCCTCGAGGAGCAGTCCTTCCGCCTGGTCAACCAGATCGGCAACACCATGGTTGCGCGGCTCGGCGAACGGATAGCGGTCGCCGAAACGCTCGCGCGGGCCATGGCCACGACGGCTGCCGATCTGCCCCTGGAGGTGGAGGACCACATGCGCCTGATCCCACGCCTCATGGATCGGCTGGGGCCCTCGTCCTACATTATCGGCGGCGGGGTCTGGTACGAACCGTACGCCTTCGCTCCGGGACTGGAACGGCGCAGTTTCTTCTGGGGACGCAACCCCGCCGGCATTCTCGAATATGTCGCGGACTACAACGATCCGGGAGGCGCCGGCTACCATCGCGAGGAGTGGTATGTCCCCGGGCGTTTTCTGTCGCCCAACAAAATCTTCTGGTCCCGGTCCTACATGGATCCCCATACCTACGTGCCGATGGTCACCTGTACGGTGCCCATCTACCGTGAGAACCGGTTCTTCGGAGTGGTCACCGTCGACCTGAAGCTGGAAGGCATGGAGTCCTTCTTCGAGGGTGAAGCCACCAAAATGGGGGGCTACGCTTTTGCCGTCGATCGCAACGGCACTTTTCTCTCCTTTCCGGACGTCCCGCTCAGTCAGGACCGTTATCAGGACAAGTTCGGCCGCCAGCATGTCGCATACATTCAGGCCGCGAAGCTGGCCGAACGGGAGCCGGTTTTTCAGCCGATTGCCGCGGCCCTGCAGGAATCCTCCGCGGCCCTGTTGCGCAGGGCCAGTCCACCCGATCCATCCGTTGCCGAAGACATCGCCCGGGCCAGTGACATGATATCCGCCGTCGAGGCCGGCAGGATCGCCGCCGTGCTGCAGAGCCCCCAAACCGGCCAGGACAGGGACATTTTGCTGCAGCATTTCACCACCGAAAGGGATCTGCTGCTTAAGGAACCCTGCTCCGTCGCCATTTTCCACGTGCCGAGCACCCACTGGAAAATCGTGACCGTCACCCCAGTCAGCCACGCCATTTCGGCCGCCACGGCCCTTAATCGGGCGCTTCTGCTGGCCCTGATCGTCGGGGTGTCGGCGGCGGTCATCGCTGCCTTTCTGGCTTTGAACCGGATTCTCATGCGCCCCCTGGCCAGGGTCACCCATCAGCTGAAAACGGCGGTGGACACCAATGCCGAAGAGATGCTCTGTCTGGATTACAACCGGCCGGACGAAATCGGCGCCTTTGCCTACTGGTTCAATCGCCGCACCCGCAAACTGGCCGACGTTCTGGAACAGCTGCGCATCGCACGGAGCGATCTTGAGGGGCGCGTGGCGGAACGCACCGACAAGCTGGAGCAGGCCAATATCAAACTTGAGCTCGAAGTTCAGCAGCGCCGTCGTGCCCAGCACTATCTGCGCCGCCAGGCCCTGCTCGATCCGCTGACCAATATCCCCAACCGCCGCAGCTTCGACGCGGCACTGAATGCAGCCTGGAGCACTGCCTGCAAACGCGGCACCTCGTTGGCTCTGCTCCTGGTGGATATCGACCTGTTCATGCAGTTCAACCACACCTACGGCTACCAGACCGGCGACCAGTGTCTGAAAGATATCGCCGAAATGCTGGCCCAGGGATTCCGGGACCACGAAGGCCACCTCGCCCGTTTCAGCGGCGAGCAGTTCGCCATCATCCTCCCCGATACGGACAAAGCCCCAGCCATCGACATGGCGGAACAGATCCGCCTGCAGGTGGAGGGGCTGTCGATTCCTCACTGCGGCGACGGTGCATCCGGCACGGTCACCGTCAGCATCGGGGTGGCTTCCATGACGCCGAAGGATGCCAGCGCCATGGAAGAACTGGTCGCGGCGGCCGTGCAGGCGCTTTATCGGGCCAAAAAAGAGGGCCGCAACCGGGTCAGGGCGATTGATGAATCCTGCGAATAAAGCGAGATCAAAATCGAACAGGCGCTGCCTTTCGCCTTACCCCCTCACTCCTCACTCCTCACCTAACCACCAGCCGATGCAGGTGCCGGAGTTGGTTCATTCGGGTGTTGCCGGGGGCAAGGCTTTTTTGTATACTCCGCCTCTCAATTTGCGGGCGAAAAATCGGCCCGGACAGGAAAGGAATGAGGCATGAAGGTACTGATCACCGACGAAATTTCGCAGGAAGGGCTGCAGCCTCTGCTCGACGATCCGAGAATCGAACTGGATATCAGGCTGGGACTCTCCGAAAACGAGCTTCATTCGATCATCGGAGGCTACGAGGCTATCATCACCCGCAGCGGCACCAAGGTGGACCTGCCTCTGATCGAGCACGGCCGGAAGCTCAAGATCATCGCCCGCGCCGGGGTCGGCATCGACAATGTCGATGTCGATGCGGCCAGCAGCCGGGGCATTTTGGTGGTCAACGCTCCCTACGGCAACATCAACTCCGCCGCCGAGCATACCATGGCGTTGATGCTGACCTTGTGCCGCAACGTTCCTGTGGCGAATGCCTGCCTGAAGAACGGCGGCTGGCAGCGGGCCCCCTTTACCGGATATGAACTCAAGGGGAAGACTTTGGGGATTGTCGGGCTCGGCAAGGTCGGAGGCCGGGTGGCGCAACGGGCCAAGGCCTTTGAAATGGAAGTGGTGGCCTGCGATCCCTATATCTCGGAAAAACGGGCCGAGGACGTGGGCGCCCGCCTGGTGTCCCTGGAGGAGCTGATCCGCTGCAGCGACATCATCAGCGTCCATACCCCCCGCAACGACGAAACCATCGACCTGATCGGCAGCGACCATTTCCAGTACATGAAGGACAATGTCATCATCGTCAATTGCGCCCGCGGCGAAATCATCAACGAGACCGCCATGCTGGCGGCGATGGAGAGCGGCAAGGTGGCGGGGGCGGCCTTCGACGTTTTCAGTGAAGAGCCGCCGAAGAGCGACGTGTTGAAAAAGCTGATCGACCATCCGCGCATGGTGGTCACGCCCCACCTGGGGGCCAACACCTTTGAAGCCCAGAAGAACGTGGCAGTGGACGTCAGCCGGGAGATCATCAACTTCCTCGACGATCAGCCGCTGGACAATGTGGTCAACATTCCCCGTTTCGATCCGGAACTGATGCGCCACATGAAGCCCTTCATGAATCTGGTACGGCAGATGGGGGAATTCATCGTCCAGCTCGCTCCCGCCAATCCGAGCAAGGTCCTCTTTTCCTACAACGGCAAACTGGCGTCCCACGACTGCACGCCCCTGACCGTCTGCGGCCTTTCGGCCCTGCTCAACGGCCATACCGAGCACGAGGTCAACCTGGTCAACTCCCAGCTGGTCGCCCGGGAGATGGGAATTGTCGTCGAAGAGAGCCGCTCCACCGAATCGGATTCCTTCTCCAATCTCATCACCATGACCCTGGTGACCTCCCAGGGAATGCGGACCGTAGCCGGAACCCTCTTCGAAGGCATCCCCAAGATCGTCAAGATGCGGGATTTCATGACCGATTTCCGGCCCGAGGAACACATGATGGTGATCAGTTACGCCGACCGCCCGGGTTCCATCGGCAGGATCGGCACCATTCTCGGCGAAGCGGGCATCAACATCGGCTCGATGAATCTCGGCCGGCGTTCAAAAGCCGGTGAAGCCATGGTGGTGCTGTCCATCGACACCCCGGCAAACTCCGAAACCATCGACACCATCGCCGCCGCCGTCGATGCCCACTTCATCCGGTCGGTCAACATGCGCCCGGAGACCATGGCAATCTGTTAAAATTTTCCTATCGGTATCGGTATCGGTATCGGTATCGGTATCGAAACCGGATTTTACAGGTTTTGTAGGGGCAGACCTACATCGGTATCAAAATTCCACGTGCTGTGTAGGGGCAGACCTATGTGTCTGCCCTAGACCTAAGTGTCTGCCCTGTCTATTCAGCAAACAGCGGTCCCGCATATCGGGGAATCAAACCCCGTTCCTCGGCCCGTTTCAGCAACTCCCGCACCGCACCCAGACCCTCGTCCCCCAGATCCAGCGAATAGTCGTTGACATACAGACCGATATGGCGGCGGATCACCTCCTCGTCCAGCTCCTGAGCGTGCCGGCGTATGTAGGCGGCCGCTTCCCCAGGGTGGGCGAGGGCGAAGGCGACGCTCTTTCGCACCGCTTCTTCAATCCTTTTGATCCGTTCCGGACCCAGATCACGGCGGGCCAGGATGCCTCCCAGAGGGATCGGCAGTCCGGTCGTTTCCTCCCACCACTGTCCGAGATCGAGCAGGCTGACAAGCCCCAGTTCATGATAGGTAAAACGCCCCTCATGGATGATCAGCCCGGCATCCGCCAACCCGTCCCGAACGGCGGGCATGATGCGGTCGAAGGGCATCACCAGGAGGTTTTCGAATCGGCCGCACAGCTGCAGCAGCAGGGTCGCGGTCGTCAACCTGCCGGGAATGGCGATCCTTCGTTGCTCCAGATCAGGGAGGGTCAGGGCGTGACGGGCCACGAGCAGCGGTCCACAGCCCCGGCCCAGTGCGCCTCCGCTGCGCAACAGTGCATAGTCGGATCGAAGATGGCCGAGGGCATGGTAGGAGATTTTGGTGACGTCGAGACGCCGGCTGCAGGCCAGACGATTGAGGGTCTCCACATCTTCCAGCCGCTCCTGGAAAGCCAGATCCTGCAGAGGGATCCGGCCGTGGACCAGGGCAAAAAAGATGCAGGTATCATTGGGGCAGGGGGAATAGCCGAGGGACAGACCCCGCATCAGGCGGTTTCCTCGGGCAACAGGTTTCGGCCCTGCAGGAAGGCCCGCAGGGCAAGCTGGGCGATCTCCGCCGCTCCCGGCAGGTCCCAGTTGGTCAGATCGCGATTCTCCACCCGATTGGAAATCCCCCGCAGTTCGAGGAAGGGTATCCGGTAGAGCCGGCACACCTGGGCAATGGCAGCCCCCTCCATGTTTTCACAGATACCGGCTGTGCGGCGGGCGATCTCCCGGCCCAACTGCTCGTTGCCGGAACAGGTGGAAACGGTCACGATCGATCCCGATACCATTTTCCGGCCCTCCTGTTGAGCGACCTGTTCAAAAAACGGCCGGGCCATGTTCAGGAGGTTCTGGTCCACCGGGAAGCGGCTTTCAAGACGGGGGTTGGGATCGGACAAAAGGGGAAAGCCAAGTTCGGAGAAGGGTCGAAAGCCCTCATGGGTGACCACCCCCTCGTCAGCGGATATTTCTTCGGTCGCCAGGACCAGATCGCCTTTTTCCAGAGTGCTGTCGGGATAGGCACCGCCGCAGCCGATCACGATCAGGGCCTTGGGACGGAAGTTTTCAAACAGGGCAGTCACGGCCGAGGCGGCGTTCACCTTGCCGATGCCACTGTGGAGAAGGGCGATCTTGTGCCCGTACAGGACCCCCAGAAACAGTTCCCGCTGACCGCACCGACGGACTTCACAGGGCCAGAGGGAGCGACGTAATTGGGCCGTTTCAAGGGGAACCGCTGCAACGATGGCGATCATGGTCTTTATCCGGGCAATTCATTCCTCTCGGACGGGGAGAGGGACAGGGGTATCTGCCAAACCACCCTCACACCGATCCTCACCATCAGAGAGAGCGAGACGAGGGGAGCTCATTGGGATAGAAATCTTTATTCAGGGTTTGAACCAGTCCTGACGGATCAGATCGCGGCGCAGAAAGGCGCCCTGCTTGCGGACCATGCCCCGGTACCAGAACCGGTCGGCGTGTAGGGGAATATCATCCGGTGGATCGAGACGCTTCCGGCAATCCGTCAACATCTGACGAAAACGGCTGTCGGTTTCGGAAATGATGTCGGAAATTTTTTCCCGCAGAACATCCGGCACGCCCTCAAGGACGAATTGGATGATATCGCGAAGCTTCAGGCTCTGGTGATATTCCCACAAGTCCCCCTCGAATCCAGCTTCGCATTCCTGAACGAAGTCATGCCAACTGAGCAGCAGTTCGCCAAAATCCTCGTCGGCGAAGCAGTCGAAGTCGTTATTTTCCTTGAGCCTTCGGCTGATGATCTCCTGTTCCCGTCTCGAAAGAAAAAAGGAAAGACCCTCCTCGACCGGATACATGTCGAGCAGATCCGCCAGTTCTCCGCAAAAGGAGGCATAATCCAGAAACTCCTCCGATTTCCCGGCGAAATATCTGGGCAGGGCGCTGGGATGATGGCAGAGCAGCGAGAGGTGATCGTGCCCCAGATCGCTGGTCAGCAGCAGCCGGGCGTCATAATTCAGGCCCAGCCTCCCCAGAAGGTCGGTGACACGGATATGATTTTCGGTAAAGCAGGTCAGAATTTTTTCTTCCGAATAGAACAGCTCCATTCCGGTATGACTGTTTGCCAGGCCGAAACCGACGAAGCCGTCGTGGATCAGACGGGGAAGGTAGGGTTCCAGTGTGTCGATGATTTCAGTAACGGGCAGGTAGGGGGAGTAGTAGAGTCGAGGATTGGGCGGTTCCTTGGACGAGGATTCCTGCTCCTCGTCATAAAACTCGAGAATGAAAAAAGCATCTTCTCCGAAGCCGGGAGCGAAAGCCTGAAAGATATCCGCGATTCGTCCTGCGCCTGCCATGATGCTGAAGCGGTAGGAATCGGTGGATTTTTCGAGAAGGGAAAAATGATACCCTTCTTTGATCTGTCTTCGCCGCCGCAGTTCACTCGGCCAGGGGGCGATGCCCAGGGGAAAATCGAATTTGTCTAGGGCCAATGGTCGGTCCTTTTTGGCTGATTTGACTTTTTGCCTGAAAAAAATGCAGCCAGCGCGCTTGCAAACAATTTTTGATACGGTAGAGGATTGAGGGTTAAAAGTCAATATGGCGTACGTGCGGGAATTTTCGGGATTGGGCGTACAGGGAGCAGAAAGAACAGGATCTGTTTTGACTGGTGCCGGAGACACCGGGCATTCCTTCTTGACACCACCCGTCTATTCCCAAATAATAGGGCCCTTCCCCGCCCTGTCCCCAATTCCAAAAGGAGTCCGCCCAATGATGTTCTCGTGGAAAACGGTCCTGATGACAGCGGTTCTGTTCCTTCTTTGCCTCGGGCCGGCAGCGGCTTATCTCGAAACTGGGTCAAAAGCTCCCGATTTCAAGGCGAAAACTCTCACTGGCGAAAAAGTACGCCTCTCGGATTACAAGGGGAAGATCATCATCCTCAAGCTTGGTACCACCTGGTGTCCGGACTGTTCCGGCATGGCAGCCGATCTCCTGGCCCAGGGGAAATTTCTCAAAGAGAACGATGTGGTCGTGGTGGACGTTTTCATCCAGGAAACCGAGCAGACTGTCGCCAAGTATCTGAAAGGCAAGGATTTCGTTACCACCTATGTTCCCGTCCTGGATAACGGCCAGGCGCATCAGGCCTACCAGGTCTACCTGATTCCCCGGGTGGTTCTCATCGACCAGAATTTCAAAATCGTCCATGACGGTCTGCGGATGCAGATAGAGTCCCTGCGGGAAAAGATCAGTGCCCTCAATTCCACCCAGGGGATGGCAGAGGTTAAATAAAAAAAATTTCCCACGCCCTCATCCGGGTCATCACCTCATACAAACTTAACATTTGATCACTAGTATCCCGTCGTGTCGGTTTCAGGGATGTGGTTGCAGGGCAACACCGGGCTGTAGCAGTTGCGCCACAATCGAGGATTTTCGGCAGTGTCGGGGTTTTTTTTGAAGAGGTAGAAGTGTCGTATATTCCCCTCTATTACGGGCACTTGCAAACCTGGCGGCGCCTTTATCCCAGTTGGCACCATAATTGTAAACAGGTTGAATCGGTTGATTCATTAAGTTAATCAGGAAGCGGCAAAATTTGACAGAAGGGAGGGGATTCGTTCAGCAGAGTCTTTGCCGCTGTCTCTTGTCAAATCGCTTTCGGGTGCATTGCGGGCCAATGGGGTCCGGCACCCCGCCGCAGGCAATGCGGCATGCTCTTCTTTTCGGTCAGTGAGAAGAAGAGGCTTTATTTTTATTATTTTAAAGATGGAAGGAGAAAAGACCGTGAAACAGTTCAAACCCGTTTTGGCGATGTTTATCGCCCTGGCCGTGGCGACCCCCGCCCTGGCCTTCAATGTGGAATGGCATGGAGACCTCAACAACCGCTTCTCCTACAGCACCCAGGCCGATACTTCGGTCCGCGTTTCCAAAGATAGCGAAAAGTACATCGGCTTTGGCGGCGTCGATTACAGCCTTGCTGTATTGCCCTCTATCGATTTCAACAAGAACGAGAACGACAGCGATTTCTTCGGTGAAATCAAGTATCGCATGCACCTGGTCGCTTCCGACGAAGAGCAGAAGATCAAGGGTGTGGTCGGTTTCGAATTCGGCAGCGCCAAATTCGGTGAAAACGACGAAGCCCCCTTTGGCGGCGACAAAAACAACTTCGAGCTGCGCTGGGCCTACACGGATCTCGCCCTGCCCTTCGATCCCGCCTCCCGCCTGGCTGTTGGCCTGATGCCCGTCGGCTACAACGATTTTGTCTGGACGGATAATGCGGCCGGTGTGAAGTGGTACCGCAAGGAAGGCAATCTGGCCTACTCCCTCGGCTGGTTCCGTGATGACTGGGGCAACCCCGACGATGCAGGCGGCGACAAAAAAAGCCAGTATGACGATGCCTATGCTGGCGATGTGACCTATGTTTTCGAAAACGGCAGTGCCCTCAATGCTTTCGTGATCTATCTGGATCAGGGACAAGAAGACTTGGTGGGGCTGCTTGGCGGCGCTGGTCCTCAAAACATCCAGGATCAGGAAATGTGGCTCGGTCTGTCCGGAAAAGGAAAATGGGGCAATCTCTCCGGTATGGCTACCGCCATCTATCTCACCGGCGAAGCCAAAATCGCCGATGAAGACCTGGACCGTAAAGCTTACCTGCTTCATGCCCAGGGCGACTACAAGATGGACAAGTTCACCTTCACTCTTGGCGGCCTCTACGCCTCCGGCGATGACGACAACGCCGACGGCGACCTTGAAAACTTCGATCATATCGATATCTCCACCTCGATCCTCGGTTCTGTCGTCATTTTCGACAACTATGCCGACGACAACTCTCTCAGCCAGGCCTTTTACGTCACCGACAAGGGCTACAAGATTATCTATGCCGGCGTGAAATACGCCCTCAACGACAAGACCGATGTCTGGGGCAAGTACTTCTGGCACAATACCGCTGAAGACATGGAGTATGTTGCCGGTGAGTCCGAGGACGAGATCGGGCATGAATTCGTAGTTGGCGCCAGCTACAAGATCATGAAGGGTGTCAGCGCCGACATCAATGCCGGCTACCTGGTGGCAGGCGATGCACTGGATCAACTTTCGAGTGGCCTGGATGCCGACGACGTATTCCGCACCGACGCCCGCATCCAGTTCAAGTTCTAAGATTGCCTGACGTCAGGCATTATGGTAGATTGGGCCGGGCTTTTTGCCCGGCCCTTTTTTTTCAGGGGCTCAAAAACAGGAAGGTTCAGGATCTCCAGGATACTCTCGGTTGGCGCAGGCCCTGTTATCCTGTATATCCTGTAAATTCCTGTAGCAATGTTTTCAGACCGCTTCGCTAAACCAATAGGAGGTTGCCTTGTTTATCAAACGGATGTCGTTTCTGGCGCTGCTGTTGCTGCTGTCCGTCGTGCCGGCACTGGCCGGAACAATCGATGAGCTGGCCAAGGATCTCAAGTCTGTCAGCGGGTATGTGGTGCTCCCGGTCCAGGGTGAATTTCTCATCGACCTCGATGCGAGCCAGGGCGTTAAAACCGGTGACCTCTTTGCCGTAGTGCAGGCCGGGGAAAAAATAACCCACCCCGTAACCGGGAAGGTTCTCGGAACTCTCGATATCACCAAAGGCGTGCTCCAGGTGACCCAGGTCAAGGGTGGGTATTCCCATGCCCGGCCGGTCGGGGCCGCCAAGGATATCCAACGGGGCGACCAGATCCGCCGTTTCGAAAACCTCAGGGCCGCCTTCTGGGATTATACCGGCAAGGGCGAGTCCGTTTTCGCCCAAGTCAAGGAGGCCCTGCCGGCTCTCGATTGGCAGGATTATGCTTCAGCGCAGAAGACGAAACCGGGGGAACCCGCTCCGCCAAAGTCCGGGAGTGTCGATCTGGTTCTGGTTCTGGATGCCCATAAGCTGACGGTTCGGGACGGTTCCTTCGGCATTCTGCGCACCTATCCGGCACCCGAAAGTGCGCAACCGGTTGCCGCTGCTTCCGCCCCTGTGCAGGCGGCGGCCGTACCCTACAAACTCGAGTCCGCGCCGGCTGCCGCTGCGCCGGCCGGGGTCCGCTACGAGGCGGCCTTTCCAGGTTTCAAGGCCGTTGGTGCCATCGGTTTTCCGACCGTAACTTCCGATTTCATCAATGATGGCACGAAACTGCTGCTGGCCGCCAGTGACGGGGTCACCATCAAAATCATGGGAGTCGGTGCCAGCCTCAACCCTGTCGCCGAAACCAAAACTGCCGATTTGGCCCAGGTTTTGGCCCTGCACTGGTGGCAGCCGGCCGCCGGTCAGCTATATCTGGCCATGTCCGGATGGCAGGACAGCCAGTTAAGCTCCGCTCTCTACAAGCTCGATGGCAATCGTCTGACCCTTGTCGAAAAATTCCTCCCGCAGATGTTCGGCACCTACGACAGGGACGGCGACGGCCGCCGGGAATTACTCCTCGCCCAGAACTTCGATCGATCCATGGTTTGGGGCACCCTCATCAAGGAAGGAACTTTGAAGGGGAAAAGCCTGTCGCTGAAGGAGGTTTCCTTCGAATTGCCGCAGCGTTTCACAGTCGCCGGCAGCCTGATGGCCGACATCACCGGCAACGGCCAGCAGGAGACCATTTTCGTACGAGACGGGCTGCTCTACATCTATTCCGGAACCAAGCAGCTCTACAAGTCCCCCAAGATGATGGGCGGAACTCTGGCGAGGATCATTTACGAGGAGCAGCCCAACGCCCGGGAAACCAACATCAACTACGCTGCTTTTGAGATACCGCCGGTGGCTGCCGACCTTGATGGAGACGGTCAGCTTGAGCTGCTGGCCGTAGCATCCGATACCAGTCTGCTGTCGGCTCCCGGTCTGGACCCCGGGGTGAAGAAAAGCTGGCTCGCGGTCCTGAAATACCGGGATAATATGTTCGTCAAGGGAACCCTGGGCGAGGAGCTGGAAGTGCCTCTGCAGGGGCTGACCGTCAACGGCAAGGACGTCCTTTTCATCGCGACGGAAAAAGGAACCATCTTCGGCAAGGACGGCGAAAGCCAGTTGCTGGTCTTCCCTCTAGCCAACTGAAAAAACTCCTGTTCCAATTTTTTTGAAGAAAGCCCCGGGTAACTCCGGGGCTTTGTTTTTTAGTTTGCCCAGCGAAGCGGGCAAACCCGGCCTGTTGAAAGAAACAGGCGTCACCCCGACCAGGGGGAAGACAATCCGAATCGCAAGGGCGTTGCTGGCAACGGCAGGGTCTGAAGGAAGCGATAGGAAGTGATCTGCACATAGCGCAAGCGAACCTGATTCGGCGCTGCGGGTGGGCAAGCGTCTTAAATAGCGCGAAGCCCGATACCTGGTCAGACCCGTGGCGTGGTTGAGGATGGCGTAGCTCACAGGGAACTCGTAGTAACTGGGGAAGCCTCGTATCGTTCCGAAAATCGGCGGTCGATTTCCGGAAAAGGGCGGCACAAGAGGAGACTCAAGGCCAAGCGATGCGGTGCGAGGTGGCAGAAGATTCCGTAGTAGTGATGAAGTCCCGGCCTGTGAAAGCTGGTAACAGACTGGAGGGTAAAACCGGGATGATCCGCTGCTTGGTCGGCGGGGGCCGCCATGTGCCAAAAGCCATGAGCGGAATGCGAAGGGATGACGTCTACTCGAAGGTCTTCGGAAACTGCATTTTCACGTCACGCCGGACACAAGCCGCCCGACGGGGTGGGACACGCTAACGGCGGTAGCCCGTGACAGGGGTCTGCCGGTAATGGTCGTCCAGCGAAGTAACCGGGATACGCTGTCGTAGATTGCCCATGAGGGATAAAAGGCGACGGTCTTCCGGCCAAGAGCGCGAGGCACGGCGGAAGGGGCAGGGCAAGGAGACGCAGGAACAAGCATGGCGAAGAAATACTACAGTCTCTATGACCGCATGGTGCATGAGAAGGGACTGCTTCAGGCATATGCCAAGGTCAAATCCAACAAGGGCAAGCCCGGCATCGACGGGCAGTCCGTGGAGGATTTTGCCGCGCATCTGCCCGAAGAGATCGCCCTGCTTGTACGCGAACTGCGGCAGAAGAGCTACCGCCCCTTACCGGTCAAGCGGGTCGAAATCCCCAAAGCCGGTGGAGGGAAGCGGTTGCTCGGCATTCCCGCGGTTCGCGACCGGGTTGTCCAGCAAGCCTTGCTGAACATTCTGCAGCCGCTATTCGATCCGGAATTTCATCCATCGAGCTACGGCTATCGGCCCGGGCGAAGCCCACACCAGGCGATCGCCAAGGCCAGCCTGTTCATCCGGCGGTATGAGTTCAAGTGGGTGGCGGACATGGACCTATCGCGGTGCTTTGACACCCTGGACCATGATCTCATCCTTCGGAGCTTTCGCCGGAAGATCGCCGATGGCAGTATTCTGGGGTTGCTGCGGATGTTTCTGCAAAGTGGGGTGATGACCACGGAAGGGTGGCAGGCGAGCGAAGAAGGCAGTCCCCAAGGCGGGGTCATCAGCCCCTTCATCGCCAACGTCTACCTCGATGCCTTCGACCAGTTCATGAAGAGTCGGGGGTATCGAATCGTCCGCTATGCGGACGATATTCTGATCCTCACCCGCTCGAAAAGCGCGGCACACCATGCCCTCAAGGTGGCAAGAGAATACCTGGAAAGGGAGCTTCGCCTTACCGTCAATGAACAAAAAAGTCGCATCGTCTCCAGCTTCGAGGGCGTCAGCTATCTTGGCGTCACGATCCACACCAAGTACACCCGGATCAAGCGAGAGAAGGTGCGCGAGTTCAAGGACAAGGTGAAGAAAATCACCCAGCGCAACTCGCCAGTCAACCTGGCCAAGGTCATTGCCGACCTGAATCCGGTGATACGCGGGTTTGCCAACTACTTCCGAGTGGCCAACTGCCGCAAAGAGTTTGGAGCGCTGATGCAGTGGATCAGAAGGCGCCTGCGAGCCAAGCAGTTGAGACAGTGGAAAAAGCCCCAAAGGCTGCACCGCAGATTGAGACAGCTTGGCTATCAGGGGGAGTTCAAGGCAATAAAGATGAACTCTTGGTGCAATGCCGCCAGCAATCTGGCTAACTACGCCATTCCCAACAGCTATTTAAGGGAATTGGGTCTTTTTGAGATGGCTTCGGTACAAACCGGATACCTGCCTCAGGACTACTGAGAGAAAGAAAAGACAGGAGCCGTGTACGAGGCCCGTACGCACGGTTCTGTGAGAGGGATGAGGCGAACCTGATCAGTTCGCCTCACCCTACTCGATTAAAATAAACACCAAAAGCCTGTACCACAGTGCTCACAGGGCACAGAGGAAACCCGAGACTTACCATGTTGATGCATTTGCTAATTCGATTGGTCATGCCCGAAAGGGTCTATCGGGTATCCATGCTTTCAAGGACTAAAAGGCTGGATTCCCGATCAAAATCGCTTCGGGAATGACGTTGGTGAAAGCTTTGGATTGCATAAACAGAAAGGGCGGTCCCTTTGGGGAACCGCCCTTTCGAAAATTCTGGCAACTGGCTGATTTAAAAAATCAGAGGGACTTCAGTCGTTGCTGTGCCGTTTTGGCTTCCTCGGACATGGGAAACGAGCTGACCAGTTTCTGGAGGATCGCCTTGGCGCTCTGTTTGTCGCCCAGCGTCTGGAAGGTCAGGCCCTGTTTGAGCAGGGCGGAGGCGACCTTGGGATGGTCTCCGTACTTCTGGATGACGTCCTGAAACTGCAGAATGGCGTTTTCGTACTGCTTTTCGCCGTAGTAGGCTTCGCCTATCCAGTAGCTGGCGTTGACCGCCAAGGAATGCTTGGGATTGGCGGACAGGAACTGCTGCAGGGCCTTGCGGCCTTCCTCGTAGCGGCCTTGCTTTTGAATCAGGTCGACGCCCCGCCGGTAGATATCCTCCGGTGTTTCGACGTTCTGCCTGGCCGCCTGCTGCGGTGTCCGGACCGAAGCCGATCCCTTCAGCTGATCCTCGAGGGCGGTGATCTTGAGGCCGAGATCGTCGCGAACCAGCGCCATCTCTTCCCGCAGTTCGGCACCGGACCGGGACAGATCTTCGAGTCGGCCGTTCAGGGTCTGATTTTCAAGGCGAAGGGCGTCGAGACCGGCCTGAAGCTCTGCCTGGCGTTGGGTCAGGTTTTCCAGCCTGTCGCGGGTTTCACCGGTACGATTGTTCTCCTGGGCGGCAAGGCTGCGTTCGGCCGCTGCGAGGCGGCGTTTCATCTCTTCCAGGTCTCTCTCAACGCTCAGTTGGCGTTGGGTGGCGATGCATCCGGACAGAGTCCCCAGCAAAACAAGGCTTGACAGCACTGTCATCAGGAGTTTCACGGTTTCATTCCTTTCGAGCTGCGCGGAGGCTCCGGGGAGCCTCCGCCAGATCAGAGTTTACATCTCGGCCTTGAATTCAGCCCGCCGGTTCTTGGCGTAGGCTTCCTCGGTGGCAGAGGGATCGAGAGGCATTTCCTCGCCATAGCTGATGACCGCGAGGCGCTCCGGGGCAACCCCGAGGGATACCAGGTAATTCTTGGCGGCCTCGGCGCGGCGCTGTCCGAGAGCCAGGTTGTATTCGTCTGAACCCCGCTCGTCGCAGTAACCTTCAACCCGCACTTTGGTGCCGGGGTTGGCTTTGAGGTAGGAGGCATTGTTGACCAGAGTCTCCTGGGCGGCAGAAGTGAGATTGTACTGGTCGAAGTCGAAGTGAATGCGCTCCAGCCCGGTGACTGCGGTGCCCGCCATCGAACCCATATCTGCTTCACCAAGGCCGCTTTCGCCAAGAGCCGAATCACCAACTCCCATGGGCTGCTGATCCATCTGCTCGGTCGCCATTCCATCAGTCGTGGCGGTGGTGGTGTCCACATCGGTGGCGGCAGGCTTCTTTGCGCAGCCGGCGGACAGGAGACAAACCAGGACCAGAATCAAAAACGTTGGAAAAATAAGTTTCTTGCTGTTTGCTTTCATTTTCCCGCTCCCTTTTCTAATTGACATGTTAGTGAGTTGAAACTTTTTCCGTGCGTGAATTTCAAGCTTTTTGCTTTTACAGCCAGTTTGCCGATCAGGAAACGTCTTTTCGATTCCCTCTACTGTCTCCTTTCCCGAAAAAAAGGAAATACCACGATAAAATCAATACCCAGGTGTTTTTGGTTGGAGGCCTGGAGCCGATATGACCCAGTCAGCCGGCTAATTATACAGAAACCGGTAAAAAAAACAAACAGGTAAGCAGTCTCACCATTGTCCGGACCAGGCCGGATGACTGCAGGCTCCAGCCGATTGGGAGATCCGGCGGGCGCCTGTACCGTCGGCCCGCATGATGTAGATGGCCTTTTTGCCCTCCTGATCGGAGGAGTAGACGAGAAAACGACCATCCGGACTCCAGCGCGGGTGCTCCTTGTTGCCGGGGCCGAAAGTGAGCTGGCGCTCGTCGGTGCCGTCGGGCTTGATGGTGAAGATATCGAACCTCCCGCTTTCCAGCCGGGTGTAAGCGATGCGGTCGCCGCGAGGACTCCAGGCAGGCGTGGCACTGTACTTGCCGCTGGTCGGCAGTCGTTTCGCCGACCGGGACCAGACGTCGAGGATGAAAACCTGCGGGTTGCCGAGCCGGTCCGATACAAAGGCAATGCGATCGCCGGCGGGGCTCCAGCTCGGATCGACGTCGATCCCCCAGTGGTCGGTCAGGCGTTTGCGGTCCGTGCCGTCTGTGCCCAACAGATAAAGGTCAGGATTGCCATCCCGGGAGAGAGTCAGGGCCACTTCCCTGCCGTCGGGACGATATCTGGCGGCGATGTTGAGCCCGTTTCTGGCCGACAGGCGCACTTCACGGCCGGAATAGATATCCTTGCGATAAAGATCGGGGTTGCCGGCCTTGTAGGAGGTGAAAAGCAGTTCCTTGCCAACGGGCGAGAAATCGGGATTGAGAACGATGGACCGGTGGGAAGTCAATGGCACGACGTTGCGCCCGTCGACGTCCATCATGTAGAGTTCCTTGCGCCCGGTCCGGTTGTCGATATAGGCGATGCGGGTGTTGAAGGGACCCTGGAGACCGGACAGGCTTTCCAGGATCTGATCGGCGAAACGATGGGCCATCCGGTGGATGTCGGCAGGATCGCCTACGTAGCGACGGCCGTTGAGCAGTCTGCGGTTGACGACGTCGAACAACCGGATTTCCAGAACCAGGCGGCCGTTCTGCATGCCCGCTGTCCCTTTGACCAGCGCCTCGGTGCCGAGCAGACGCCATTGGCCGAAATCGATGTCGGTACTGTTCATGGTCGGGCGGCGGGCGTCGGAGAGGAAGGAAGCGGGATTGACCAGGGAGAACAGGCCGCTGAGGTCGAGCAGGCTGGCCAGGGTTTTGTTGAAATCGGCGGCCAGCCCTGGGGGCGGCTGCTGCCCCTGACCGGGCAGGAGTGTGGTCAGGGCCAGGGAAATGGTCTGCTGGCCAGGTGCCCTGATTTCGATCTGGGCAAGGGCTGATGCGGGTATCAGGAAGAGGATGGCGAACAACAGGAAAAGTCGACGCATGATGTCAGTCCATAAGGTCTTTAAGGTTGAATACGACTTCGACGTTGACCTGGCGTTTTGGGGAAAAGGGCAGCTGTTTTTCCTTCAAAATCGCTTTGGTGACCGAATCATCGAAGTTGCTGTCTCCGGATTTCTTCAGGAATTCATAGCTGATCAATTTGCCATCGGCGCCATAGATGATGCGGGTTGTGGCTTCGAGATCGCGACGGCTGGCCTGGTATTTGGAAAAACTCCAGTTCTGCTTCAGGAATGTCTGCAGCCAGAGCTCCTGGCTGACCCCGGCTTCATTCCCCGTGCCGTCGGGCATGCCGAGGGGGACTTCGCCGGTGCCTCCGGCATTTCGGCCGCCCGTTCCGCCGGAGCCTCCGGTATTCCGCGTATCCATGCTGGCCAAAGCAGCCAGTCTTTCCTTGATGGCTTCCCGCTCGGCTTTGGCCTGCAGGGCCTGGATGGCGCCGAGGGTTTCCTGGTAGCTCTTTTCAACGTCCGCTTTGGAGTTTCCCGCCGTTTTCTGAGCCGTCGGCTTCGGTTTTTCTGAAGCGGTTTTTCCCGTTTTCGCAGTAGCCGCCGTTGCCTTTTCAGCCTTCGGCTTGGGTGCCGCGACGGCCTTATCCGGATGGGCCTTACTGGCCGGTTTCTCAGGCTTCGATACGGCTGGTTTCTGCGGCGGGACGTTTTGAGGAGGCGCTGCCGCCTTTGGCGCGGCCGTGGCCGCGGGTTTCGGGGCCGCAGGTTTTCCGTCGGGCTTTTCCGCGCCGTCGGGACGGCCGGCACGGGGATTGGCCACCGGCATCTTGCTCAGGTCGACGAAATAGACCGGACGGTGTTCCAGCACCGGGCGGGGCTTCAGCACGCCGGAAAAAAAGAGCGCAGTCGCCAGATGCAGCACCAGGGAGAGCAGGGCGAACCGCGCGAAATTCGGTTCGCGACGGACATTCGCATCGGCCCTATGTTTTTGTTTGGTGCTCATATCGGCAGATCGTTCTTAAATCATTTCGAGGATTGGGTCGGGTCCGGAGGCTGGGATACCATGCCCAGTTTTTCGATGCCCGCACCCTTGATGGCGGCCATGACCTGCACCACCCTGCCGTAGGGAACATCCCGGTCGGCTTCCAGAAAAACCTGCTTTTCCTTGCGCGCTTTTAGAATCTGCTGCAGGACGGGGCCGAGCTTGGCGGCATCATCAACGGCCGTTTGGCCGATGGAGATAGCGCCGGTTTTGGTGACGGTGACCACTACGGGTTCATTTGCGGCTTCGAGTCCGGGGGAATCGGCCACTTCGGGAAGGTTGACCTCGACCCCCTGCTCCAGCATGGGAGCAGTGACCATGAATATGATCAGCAGCACCAGCATGACGTCCACGAAGGGAGTGACGTTGATCTGGGACAGACTGCTGCGTTTGCCGCTGTCTCTCTGGCCGACTTCCATCTAGCCCCTCCGCAGCATGCGCTCGACGATATTGAGATACTCCTGGCTGAAATTGTCCATTTCGCCGGTCAGAACATTGACCTTGTTGACGAAATGATTGTAGCCCATAACAGCCGGAATGGCGGCGACCAGGCCGATGGCGGTCGCGACCAGGGCTTCAGAAATGCCCGGAGCGACCACGGCCAGGGATGCGCTTCCGGTTTGGCCGATGCCGTGGAAGGAGTCCATGATCCCCCAAACCGTGCCGAAAAGACCGATAAAAGGCGCCGTGGAGCCGGTGGTGGCCAGGAACGTGAGATACTTTTCCAGGCGATGGGTTTCCTGCGTGGTGGCGCGTCGCAAGGCCCGGGCAACATTGTCCGCCTTGCCCATTTCGGCGGTGAACTGGGACGTATCCTCTTCGCCGTTGCGCGGGCGCTGGCTGTGGAGCAGTTCCTGGTACCCTTCCCGGAAGAGCACGGTCAGGGGGGAGTGGGCGAAGTTGCTCAGCCCCTTGTTGATGGCATCGAACCGTTTCTGCGTCCAGAAATAGTTGAGAAACCTTTCGGAATCGCGGCTGGCACGGCTGATGACGCGGTATTTGAAGAAGATGATGGCCCAGGAGGCGACGGAAAAATAAACGAGAACAAGCAGCACCAGCTTGACGACAGGCCCCGCTGCAAAAATGAGGTCCAAGGGTGATCCCTCCTTATTCCTGATTGATGACCGGCTTCGGAAAAGTGTGTTCTGAGGTGAACCGGGAGTGTCAAAGTTCTGGCCGATTATCTGTCATCACCGCCAGGCAAGTCAACAGTCATTCCGGAAAAAGAATCTTCATCCGGCACCGAATTCAGCAGCCGGCGGGCCAGTCTGGCGGTTCTGCTCGAGGGGGAGCGGTGAATGAGGAGAAGCAGATCGGCCGAACGGTCCAGGTCGAACCACTGCTCGACCAGGCGCCAGGACAGACCGAGGGCATCGGCCCGCTGACGTGTCGCCGGCCACACCCCGGATGTGCTCCAGGGAATATCCAGAAAAAGCTGCGGCCGGTGTTGCCGGGTTCCGATCAGGACGTAGCCGCCGTCCACAGCCGGAATGGCCACCAGATCGGTCCGTTCCAGGTAGACGAGGGCCTCGGTGATCAGAGCAGGAGGAAGATCGGGGCTGTCGCTGCCGATCAGTGCGGCGGTGCGGCAACCGGCGGCAAACAGGTAGGCGAAGGCCTGGCTCATTCTCTGTCCGAGGTCGCCGGCCCTTTGGGGAATGCACTTCAGCCGGGGGAAGCACGTCTTGAAAAAACCTTCATCCCCCTCATAGAACAAAACCGGCTCGGCCGGCACGTGGGCCACCACGGCCTCCACTGTTTCCATGAGCGATTCGCGATAGAGAAGGGCTGCCTGTTCCGGCGTCAACGGAGGGCAGAGGCGGGTCTTTACCAGGCCGGGCAAGGGTTCCTTGGCGAAGATGCCGAGAGCGTTGCCGGTCACGGCACCCTGTTCATTCGGCCGCGTCGTCATGTCCGGAGGAATGTTCAACCAGGGCGTAGGCGGAGTGATTGTGGATCGACTCGAAATTTTCGCACTCGACCCGAAACCAGAGAATCTCTTCCAGGGACTGCAGCTTTTCGGTCACCGCCCTGACGATATCCTCAACGAACATGGGATTGTCATAGGCCTGTTCGGTGACCGATTTCTCGTCCTCCCGCTTCAGCAGGGAATAGACGGGAGCACTGCCACAGGTTTCGATCAGGGCGATGAGGTCCTCGATCCAGATGAACTTTTTCGACCGGATTTCCACCCGCACGGCGCTCCTTTGGTTGTGCGCTCCCCGCTGGCTGATTTCCTTGGAGCAGGGGCAGAGCGACGTCATCGGCACTTCCACGCCGAGGACGAAATCCTTTTTCTCACCCAGGGTACCCTGCAGCCGGCAGCGGTATTCCATCAGGCTGCGCGCCCGGGAGACGGGGGCTTCCTTTTCGATGAAATAGGGAAATTCCATCTCCAGGTGGGCGCTGGTGGCTTCCAGGCGATCCTTCATCTCCTGGAGGATGCTGCCCATGTTGCGCATCGTGATTTCGCCGCGGTACTGGTTCAGGATCTCGATGAAGCGGCTCATGTGGGTGCCCTTGAAGTGGTGGGGCAGATCGACGTACATGTTGATCCGGGCCACAGTGTGCTGCTGATCCCTGCTTTTGTCCATCACCACGATCGGATAGCGGATATCCTTGACGCCAACCTTGTCTATGGGGATGTTGCGGGTATCCCGCTCCATCTGCATGTCGCGCATATCGTTCATCGTTTACTGTTCTTCTTTCGCATAGGCAACGGGATCCTCGGCGCCGGCTTCACGGAAGCCCTTCAATCGCAGTCGGCAGGAGTCGCAAAGGCCGCAGGCTTCGCCTGTGGGCCGGGGATCGTAGCAGGAATGAGTCAGGCCATAGTCCACTCCCAGCTCCAGACCGCGGCGGATGATCTGGGCTTTGGTGAGCCGGATCAGGGGCGTGTGGATGTGAAACCGGCCACCCTGAACGCCTGCCCGGGTGGCCAGATTGGCCAAGTTTTCAAAGGCCGAAATATATTCCGGCCGGCAATCGGGATACCCCGAATAATCGAGGGCGTTCACCCCGATGAAGATGTCGAAAGCCCCAAGGACTTCGGCCTTGGCCAGCGCGAAGGACAGAAAAATGGTGTTGCGGGCCGGGACGTAGGTGACGGGAATCTGGTCTGCGGCAGATCCGTCCTTGGGGACATCCAGGTCGGATGTCAGGGCGCTGCCGCCGATCTGGCGCAGGTCGATGCGAAGCACCTGATGGTCTACGGCGCCGAGCCGGGTGGCATATTCGGCGGCCCGGTCCAGCTCGATGTTATGGCGCTGGCCGTAGTCGAAACTGAGGGTGTGTGGGGCAAAGCCTTCGGCGCGGGCGATGGCCAGCACGGTGGCTGAGTCGAGTCCGCCGCTGTAGAGGACGACAGCTTTTTTATCCATGAAAGGCCTTTCTTTCAATACCGCGCAGTTTCGCTTCCGCTAAACTGCGTCAGAACCGCGGGGTTGCGCCCCCGCGC